>NZ_JCBDGH010000032.1:0-16865 GCF_059833955.1 Vibrio sp. R15-SG3-ISO1A | reverse complement strand
AAGACCTGCCTTTTTTGCGCGCGCAGCATGTCATTCATGCTATCAAAGTCATTTGTTTCTTCAAGTGGCGTCTCGCGAAAGATGATCAACAGCGCAATGAGCCCTGCGACCACCAAACCCACTGCCATAATGGCTGAACGACTCAACACTCGACCTTGTGTCATTACAATGCATCCCTTAACGATTTCATCGGCGTGTTTCGTACCATCCGCAATACCGGCAGAGCCCCGGCTACCATCAATGCGCCCATCGCCAACAAACCAGTGATGAGATAAGCTTGCGGAATCAATTGCAGCTCAAGCGTCCAACCGAACGACTGTTTGATGATAATGTCCACCACCAACTCCGCCAATACCCAACCGAGCGGCAATGCAATCACCATCGCGATGGTACCAAAGACAAACAGTTGTAAACCGCCCATCACGATCAGCTCCCACCCTTTCATGCCAAGACAACGCAGTAAAGAGACGTGTTTTTGGCGCGAAATCTCGCCCGCGACAGTGGCAAAAAAGATACCAAACACAGCAATAATCAAGGTAATGTTGCCCAAGGTGTCTGCGATAGAGAAGGTGCGGTCAAAAATGTGCAGCGCTTGCTTATGAATATGACTGTTGTCAAACACACGCTCAGCGTCAATCCTAAACACCGTCTCCAAACGGCGTTTCAAGGCACTGGAATCGGTGCCATCATTGAGCACAGCGCCGAGCGCCACATTGCCGCGGCCTGCGTATGCGTACAACCAATTTCTGTGTGATAAAAGCACCTGATTGTAAGGGTTGCCGTAATCGTAGTAGATGCCGACCACTTGCCAACCACTGCCAAGTCGACCTTTCAAATCCAAGGTATCACCGGGACGAATGCCGAGCTTTAACGCCATTGACTCACTGACCATTACCCCTTTGGTGTTGTGCAGATAGTACCAATAGTTCGGGATACCGAGTTTAACAGTTAGCGCTTCTAGCTCCCCTTCGGAACCACCGGTGCTGACCACTTGCAGCACGCCTTCTTTCTCCGTGACCTCTTTTTCCCATCGCCACCAGACCGACTTCACTTCGGGTTGCTTGGTCAACCAATTGCTCATGCGAACCGACGCACTGTTACTCGGGTAAATGTAGAGATCGGCGGCCAAACGTTGGGATAGCCACTTATCCGTCGTATCTCTAAAGCTACCCACCATGGTTTCCACCCCAATGTTGGCAGCCATCGCCAGCATAAAGGCCATGGTTGCCACACCGCGATAACTCATACTAGATGCCGCATCAGCAAAGAACCAACGCGCTTTCACCCAGCGCAGTTTATAGGAAAGGATATTGAACACTTTCCAGATAATAAACGGCGTGATGAGCGCGGCACCAAGCAGCAAGCAAGTAATAATGGCAAAGCCTGTCTGTTGAGTTTGTGGCGCTTGGTAAATGGCGATCCCCGCCACCGCTAATCCAACAGCAATAAGCGCTTGAATAGAGAATTCACGGCCGGCGAAGCGCACTAAAGAGAGACGAGTGGTTAAACGGACCGGCTGAGAGCGCAGCAATCTCACCAAAGGCCAACCACAGGCGATAATGGCACCGAGTAAGGTCAGAGAGAGGCTGTAAAGACTGGAAGACCAACTCCAACCAATCACCAAGCCAACATTCGCATCGTAGAGGTCACCAAGGCTTGCCGATACCGCTGGCATCAACTGCTTCGCGAGCACCATGCCAAAGGCGTTACCACACAGCCAACTCACCAACACTAACGCCACTAATTCAATGCACAGCGACGCCGCCAATTGAACGCCACTGACACCGGTTTGACGAAGTACACCCACTAATGGCTGGCGTTGAATTAAAGAGAGCGACATCGCTTGATAAAAAATAAAAAGACCCACTAAGAACGCCATCATCCCCATCGCACTGAGATTGACGTGGAACGCCTCCGTGAGCGCTTCGAGTTCAACCCGAGAGTTGCGCGCTAAATTCATACCGTTGGGCAACAGCTCTTTCAACCGCTCAACTTTCTCGAGCGGCATTTCACTACACGCAATGACCGACAAGCCAGAACTGCGTTCAATCATTCGTACCAACGACATGTCGGCGACGATACGAGTCCCGTGGATCAAGTTTTGCTTATCAACGATGATCGGCCCTAATTTACTGCCATCGCCAAGTTCGACAAAGTCGTTATTATGCCAACGCATGTGTTCAGCCAACTCAGCACTGACCATAATTGGGTATGGCGGCTTCATCAGTTCAAGAATTGAAGCGCTTTTTAAGCGCGTCGCCGGGGTATCTTTGAGCATGAACATAGGATCCATACCCACAACGACGAGATCGCGGTAATCCTTGGTTCTAACGCGAACGAAATCAAACGGCGCACATTGATGAAAGCCTTCTCGGCGCAGTTGAATGTAAAAACCTTGAGGAATTTTGTTGGTCGCGTGTTTGGGGCGGATGCGATAAGGCAAAGGATTAGAAAAGAGTTTTTCGCCATGCGCGTAGCTTTGTCTCGCATGCTCATTGATCGCGGTTACGCCAACCAATAACGAGACGCCCAGTGTCAGGCCAAGCCAAACAAGCAGAATTTGAAAAGGATAACGTCGGTAATGCCCCAGTAATGCCTTAATGACGGGCCATAACATGGAGTTGCCCTCCTTGCAGACGTACCTTTCCTTGCATGTGTTCAGCAACGCGTTCACTGTGCGTCACCAACAGCAGAGTGCAATCTAGTTGGCGGCTCAATGAGGTCAAAAGTCGCATCACGGCTTCGGCATTGCGCTCATCCAAGCTTCCTGTTGGCTCATCAGCAAGCAGCAATTTGGGCTCCATATAGAGCGCACGAGCAATCGCGGCTCGCTGCTGCTGACCGCCCGATACCTCTTCAGGGTAACGGCCAAGCAGCGGCATGAGATCCAACGCAGATAAAATTTGTCGCCACAATCCGGCGTCTTCTGGTAAGCCTTTCAATTGGCGGCAGAAGCGGATGTTATCGGCAATATTAAGAGTGGGCAGCAAGTTATACTGCTGAAAGATAAGACCAATGTTATTGCGACGGTAGAGGGTGCGCTCGCTTTCGGTGGCGCTGTCCATCGACATGTTAGGGAAGCGAATGATGCCAGAATCAACGACATCCAGCCCAGCAATCAGATTGAGCAGGGTACTCTTGCCTGCCCCACTCTCGCCCATTAATGCAATTTGCTGCCCCTGGTTTAATAACAACTCAGCACCTTGTAAGACAGGGTGAAACTCACCGCCGTCGACATAGCCTTTACATAGGTCTGTAAGTTGTAGCATTAACCGTCTCACCTTTGATAGAAATGGGACTGTGAATCTACACTAAATAGTGATGAGTAGAAAGTGTTTTGGAGGGGAGATCACAACATATGCATCAAACCCCACCACTTAGCTGCACGATGTCTAATTTTCGATCAAATTTCGAATCCACTTTTTACTTTTGGTACGGTATATGGATCCAAACCACTTGATCGCTTCTTCGGTTAGAAACAGCAGATAAATCCACTGAGGCTCCAGTCCAAGACCTATGGCAGCAAAGGCGGCCAAAGGAATACCTATCAACCACTGCGCGACAAGATCTTGATAGAGGCAGAACTTCACATCGCCCCCCGCACGCAATACACCTACGATCAGCATCATGGGGACAGAGCGAAGCACAATCCCTACACTCAAAATCACAATGAACTGATCGGCCAACGCGCGGGTCTCATCGGTCAGGGCACTGAAGGCACCAAGCACCGCCCCTTGAACCATATAGAGTAAGATAGCCACGATCACGCTGACCGCCACATTCAATATCGTGACGCCAATCGCTTGGTAATAGACTTCTTTATACGCTTTAGCACCAATTTGATTGCCGACCAACACGGCTGCTGCATTGGACATACCAATCAACAAACTGAGAGAGATCGACTCAACCGGCGTCATCACCGAGAGCGCCGCCAAACCCTGCACGCCAGATTGTCCCATAATGGCGTGATAGACAAACAGTCCCCCAGCCCAAGCGAGAAAATTAAAGGTCGTCGGCAGAGAGAGTTTTAAGAAGCGCACGACTTTGTCCAGCTTTAGGATAGCCTTGATGTCATCGACACCAAACGCCAGTAAGTGTTGACGCAGATAGAGATAACCATACAAGGTGCCCACTTCAATCGCACCACTGAGCACGGTAGCAATCGCCGCCCCTTTGATGCCCATGGCTGGCATGCCAAATTGACCAAAGATAAGCACCCAGTTAAGAAAGATGTTCGCAACAATGCCGATGCCACTAAAGAAAGTACTAATGCCGGGGCGATGCATGGCGCGCAAACCCACAGACATACTGGCTACGCAGGCCACAGCAAACATACTCACCGAGGTTAACACCAAGTAGTCGCTGCCCAGTTGATTGACCTCTTCAGAATCCGTTGTCAGCGCCATAATCTCACTCGGAAAGAGGAGGAAAAACGCTGCGGTCAACGCCGCAAATACCATCGAAACAAGCCAAGTTAACGCCGTACTCTGCCTTACCCCTTGCTGATCACCGGCGCCCCAATACTGCGCCGTAAGCAGTGCGCCTCCGGTGGTCACCCCAACCAGCATAATGGTGGTCACGAATGTCGCACGCGCGGCCACACCCACCGCGGCGATCTCCGCTTCACCTAACTGACCCAGCATGATCACATCCACCAAGCCTCGGCTAGAGAACATAATGCTTTGCAAGGTGATGGGCAGCGCAATAGCAATAAGGCGACGAATAAAATCGCCACGAGTGTGCGACAAAACCTGAGAAATGAACAAGAGCACGTCCTTTTTGGTAAGGTGATCAAAGCGTTGAGCGGTGGGTTTGGGCAGAGCTGCCACTTGTCGCTATTATAGGTGTGAATCACTTTGTTGCTCAAGACCATAAGGAATGTCGATGAAAAAAGTGTTGGTGCTGGGCGGATCTGGCTATGTCGGGTCACAACTGCTTCCTCAGCTGTGCGAACAAGGTTACAGCGTCACTGCTGCTTCGCGAGATGTTTCGGCATTGAAGGCGCGTATCCCACCGCATCCCAACCTCACCTTGACTTACTTAGACCTGGCAGATCGCGCAGAGACCATCAAACTAGTGCGCGCCTTTGATATCGTCCTGTTTTTGGTACACGGTATGGCCCACGGTTCAGACTTTGTCGATTATGAAATCAGCTTGGCAGAACATTTTCGCGACGCACTTCGAGTGAGCCAAGTGAAACATGTGATTTATTTAAGTGCGCTCCAACCGCAAACAGGCAACTCACAACACCTTAAAGCGCGTTTGATGACCGGAGAGATCATCCGTCAAGCGGGTGTCCCTATCACCGAGTTACGTGCTGGCGTCATCATTGGTCCTGGCTCGGCGGCGTTTGAGATCATGCGCGACTTTGTTTACAACCTGCCTATTCTCATCGCGCCTAAATGGGTCGATTCAAAAGCGAATCCCATCGCATTGGCGAACCTTAATCACTACCTACTCTGCCTGATCAAAGAGCGAGTGACTCAGCATCAATGCTTTGAAGTGGGCGGCCCAGATGTGTTGACCTATCGAGAACAGTTTCAGGTTATCGGTCAAGCGGCGGGCAAACGGGTTCGACTTGTCAGCACTGCGCTGCTCACGCCTAAGATGGCCTCGCGTTGGCTCGCCTTGGTGACCTCTGTTCCTGCGTCGGTCGGCTCAGCGCTTCTGGCGGGGCTGTCTCATGACTTTGTCGCGGATTCAGCCGAGATACGCACTCGCTACCCACAGACCTTAATTGACTTTCAAACCATGATTGGGCGCGCGATAGAACAAGAGGGAGAATTCGTGCGCAGTAACGTGTGGGGGTATGACCCTGCGGCGCTCAATCGCTGGCAACCGGGCTATGGCTATTACCCGAAACAGGCAGGCGCAACGATAAAAACGCCACTCACTTCCAACGCGCTTTGGCAAATCATTCAAACCATCGGCCAACCCGATCAGGGCTACTTTTTCGCCAACGGCTTATGGCGAACACGCGAATGGCTTGACGTCTTGTTTGGCGCCGGAGCGCCAATTCGGCGTCAACCTTCTGGGCCTGAGCTTAAAGTGGGTGATTTTATTGACTCGTGGAAAGTGATCCGTTGTGAACCCAAGCGTTTTCTCTCATTGCTGTTTGGTATGAAAGGGCCTGGTTTAGGTCGTTTGGAATTTTCTATCGAGGATGATGGCACCCAGCGCACACTCAGCGTTACCGCTTGGTGGCACCCGCAAGGTTTTTGGGGATTAATGTATTGGTTTGCCATGATGCTGCCTCACCTGTTTATCTTCAAAGGCATGGTGAGAGCTATTGTGAGAAAGGCGGCGACATAGAGCGCGAAAAACAACGCCTTGCGTGTCAGCAAGGCGTTGTTTTTATGATTAAGAGCTCAGGCTAAGCCGTCAAGCTAAGGGGAATTTCTGGCAACTGCGTTCCACGATTGGCAGGAAAAATCAGATATTCACCGTGGTACTTCACATTCGACTTGTAGTCGGTCACCTTGTGCACCAAAAAGCCTGCGGCTGTGGCTTTCTCAACGAACTCGGCGTGATTACCGCGAACAAACCAACTCATCGGCTTAACTAAAGCCTCGCCTTCAAAGCAAGCGTCACATTGATCCGCGCACAGCGCCAAGGAGTTTTGCCCTTCCGTAAAGAGTTGCACCTTACCCACACCCACTAAGGGTTCTGAGGTAGAGACTTCCCAATCTGCGTTCTCCATCAGATCAAGGAACTGCTCAATATCACTGTCTTTCAGCGTTCGTTCCTCACCACTAAAGAAGGTATCGTACAGCTTAGCGATGCGTTTAAACGTGAACAACAGCCCTGCTTCGTTGCCTTTTGAGCGCCCCATTTTTTGCCAACGCGTCAGGTCATTTCCAACCACGCGATGAAAACGCTGCTCTTTAAGCGCTCGGGTCACCCAACGTACTAAATAATGATTGTTGGCGACCGGAGCGTCGGTCAGCTTTCCTAAACGATGCTGTGCATCGAGCTCTTCAAGCGCAAGTGTGACTAACTTGCGCATCTCAATTGTGTATTCAGACATTACGCCTTTCTTCCAAAAAATCCATACAACGCGGCAGAGAGTATCGAACATGCCGTCATGGTCGCTATCATCGGCCAAGTCGCATCACTTGGCAACATCGCAACCACCACGCCAATTACGGAACCTGTACCAAAACGCAGTGTGCCCGCCAATGATGACGCCGTACCCGCCATCGACGGATAGCCGCTCAAAAGTAGCCCCATACTGTTACTGCCAATGGTCGATAACGTGCCGATAAACAGCACCACAAAAGGCACAGTGCCCCAAAGACCAAGATCCAGCATCCAGGTAATAAACATCCCAATGCCGGCAAGCAGTTGCACCGCAAGACCAAATCTTAGCATCGCGTGCGAGCCGACTTTACGTACCAAGCGGCCATTGATGCTGGTCATGATGATCATCGCAACGATGTTCAAACCAAACAGATAACCAAAGTGATCCGGGCGTACGCCATAAATATCAATGTAGACAAACGAGCCTGCGGTCAAA
The DNA here is from genome assembly GCF_059833955.1 of Vibrio sp. R15-SG3-ISO1A. NCBI lineage: Bacteria > Pseudomonadati > Pseudomonadota > Gammaproteobacteria > Vibrionales > Vibrionaceae > Vibrio > Vibrio sp. R15-SG3-ISO1A. The sequence continues at coordinate 9,349 of NZ_JCBDGH010000032.1, read as the reverse complement.
AAGGCAAACATACCGGCGAATGAAAACGCACCGGAAAAAATCAACCCCATCGCCACAGGGTTGGCGCACAATCGGGCATAGTTTTGCATCGTGGTGCGAAAACGCAGCGGCTGACGCTTCTCCACTGGCAAGGTTTCTGGAATTTTCCAAAGCACCAAAGCGATCACGATGGCTGCAAAAATTGCCAGGATCCAAAAAATTGCTCGCCAGCCAAACCAAATGGCGACGTGACCACCGATCATCGGTGCCACCAAAGGCGCTATGGTAATCACTAAGGTCACAAATGACATGGTGCGCGCGAAATCCTCACGATCAAACATGTCACGGACAACAGCTTGAATAATGACGGCCGCCGCAGCGCCCGCAAAGCCTTGCGCGGTGCGCACCCAAGTGAGCGCTTCAATACTTGTGGTGGTTGCACTCACCAATGAGGCCAAACCAAAAAACAGCACGCCAAGGATCAGCACCGGGCGACGACCATAGCTGTCCGCCAATGGGCCATGAATCAACTGACCAATAGCAAAGCCCGCGGTGTAAGCCGTAAGGGTGATTTGCACCGCGCCACTTTCGACACCGAGATCGGCAGCGATGGAGGGCATCGCAGGCAAATACATATCAATCGCCAATGGCGTTAAGGCACCAATGGCGCCCAAAACTAAAAACAACAAAAAGCTCAACTGAGGCGTGTCGGTTTTGGTAATAGCAGTATCAGACATAAGTCTCCTATCCGATAGCGAAAAAACGAGCCGCAGAAAGGCGGCTCGTCAAAAGAAATGAAGTTAACCGGACTATATTCAACCGATTGAGCCCAAATTACTAGTTCCTATTAGGAAATAAAGCTCTTCCAAATTGGGGTATTAATTCCAAATAGAATCAATTTCTGCTTGAGTCAGGTAACGGTATTCACCCGGTTCAAGCGAATCATCCAGCGCTATCGCACCGATGCGTTCACGGTGAAGATGCTCAACCTTATTGCCCAGTGCAGCAAACATGCGTTTCACTTGGTGGTACTTGCCTTCAGTAATCGTCAGCAGCAGTTCGTGCTCATCTGCATTGACTATCTCTAGTTTCGCGGGCAGCGTCGGCTCTTTCTCGTTGCGCAGTTCGATGCCTTGGGCGAGTTTTTCTGCATAGTCGTCACCGATAGGATCGGCGAGCCACACTCGGTACGTTTTCTCACACTTATGTTTCGGTGAAGTGATGCGGTGCGACCACTGGCCATCATCGGTAATCAACACTAAACCTGTGGTATCGACGTCTAATCGCCCAGCAAAATGCAGGTTTTCAATCTTCACTTCATCTAGCAGTACAAACGCGGTGTGATTAAAACCGTCTTCATGAGAGCAGACAAATCCCTCAGGTTTGTAAAGCATGATGTATTTTGGTCCTGGTTTGCCGATTTCACGACCCTGCCACTCGACGACGCACGTGTCGGAAACTTTAACTGCACCGCTTTTTTGCACCACATCGTTGACCGTCACTTCGCCACTTTTGATGATTTTCGTGGCTTCTTTTCGCGTCGCACCTAAGGCATCGCAGAGAAATTTGTCTAAACGCATTTTTACCTCACTCTGTGTTCGCCGCGCAGTATACAGAGTTCACTGCGCGCTGCGAACCCTTTACGCTTGCGCCAGCAACTCAATCACCAATGAGCGGAGCCACTGATTCGCTGGGTTATTATCCAGCTTCTTCGGCCAATTGACCCATAGCGCGACCTTGTTGATCTCATAAGGTACAGCCATGATTTTTACAGGCAGAGCCTCTTGAATGCGGATTGCTGCATTTTTCGTACAGATGCCAATTGCATCTGTATGTGCAATGGTGTGCAACATCGAGTACAAAGAATTATGTTCGCTATGGATTTTACGCTGTGGGATCGGCTGTTTAGCCAAAGTGTCGGCGGCACGTGAATTGAAGCGCAATAAATTTAGAAAAGCATGGGATTCTGAAAAATACTCATCATAACTAATCGTATCACCGATACGAGGGTGATTCTCGTTAACCACGCACACCATCGGCTCCTGATGAGCCAATATTGACGCAACACCACCAAGATGAGGGGCCACAAAGTCGACTACCAAGTCAACCTCTCCCGATGCCAATGCATCGTATGTTTCATCCTGATCCGGAGGTAATGCCACGCAGATAACCTGAGCTCGTCCCTTGTTTTTTTCCGCTAAACGCATAATAAGATCAGACATATACACATCGGGCACAAAAACTCGGAAGGTACGATCCGTCTCACTTGCCGAAAAATTCTCATAACCCAGTATTGTCCGCTCTATCGCATAAAACGGCGTCGAGACTTGTTTGAATAAATCATGCGCAACATACGTCGCTTCAACACCGACGTGTTTGCGTTGGAACAAGGTTTCTCCAAGTTGGGTATTGAGTCGCTTAATCGCGTGACTTACGGCAGAGGGGGTCAAATCCAACTCTTCTGCGGTTGTCGTATAAGAGCGACTTTTATAAACACTCAAAAATACTCTGAGCAGATTGAGGTCAAAATGGGTTGCCTTAGGCATTACCTTACCTTCTGAAGTCAGAACAATGAGTTCAATAAAGCAAAAAATGCCCCTGCATAGCAAGGGCAAAATATATCAGTTGTGACAAGCGATCTTAACGGTTGATCGGTGACACACCTGTTTTCGATTTACCAAAGCTGTATGGGCTGTGGTCTTGTGGTAATGCCATCTTGAACCAGAACTCAAAATCATCTAGGTAAGAGGTCAATGCACCCATCTTGCTGATATCACCCGTCACTGTGGCTTTACCTGACTTCAACAGGTCTTGAAGTGTGGTTTGCTGAAGTAGCATTAAAGTGATATCGCTACGGTTCACTGTTAGTATGAAATCAGCATTTGGCGCATCGAAACCTTCAATATTACTCATACGACCGTTGCGCGCTTCAATCGCATATTTAGTATTTTCGTCAGGAATCACCAGGTTCGCGTTCATATTGAAGCCATCCATTGCCGCTTTAGGGCCGTTGAAACGTACAGCCATAAAGTTCAAGAAATCACGCGTAGGCATCGCTTGGATCAAATCCGGTGTTGCCGCTTTAGTTGATTGGACTGGTACAATACCTTGTCGCAACTCAGCCGCGCCAGCTAAGAAGACATTTCGTTCGCCAGATGATTCAGATTGGTAACCTAACTGCTCAAAACAGTCCGCTTGAAGGTAACGACCTTGCATGTTTTCTGGGTTCGCAAACACAACATTGTTGACCACCGTTGCACACCAACGATATTCACCGTTATCAAACGCTTTCTTACCTTCTGCAAGAATCGCTTCTTCGCCCATCATCTTTGTGTACTTCTTCGCTTGATCAACAGAGTTAAGGTGTAATAGTGTCGCTGGGTTCATGTCGAAATAACCAATGTACTTGTTCGCTACGGCTTTCGCGTTACGGTGGTAAGAGCCGTGATAGCCACGAGTGTACCATTGATCAGCCAGTGGTTTAGGTACGAAGAATTCATCTTGAATGTCTGTGATGCTGACACCATGGTTAATCAAACGTAGCGTTTCATCATGCAAGTAACCATACATGTCGCGCTGACCACGCAGATAATCTTGGATATTTTCGTTGCCCCAACGTGGCCAACCGTGTGATGCAAACAACAGTTCGGCTTCACCACCAAATAGGTAGAGCGCTTCGTTGATAGAATCAGCCCATTGCAGGGTATCACGCACGAACGCACCGCGCAGTGTATAAACGTTGTGTAAACCTGAAACCGTAGTCTCGGCCCCCCAATACGCTTTGTAAGCAGGAATGTAAGTGTTCATTTCTGATGGCGCTTCCGTGTCTGGCGCGTTTTGAAACACCATTTCTAGGCCATCAACGGTAATAGTTTCAATATCTTCTTCCACTTGATGTGTTGGAAGGATCAGAGACAAGCCACCATTTGCAACACCTTTACCAATCGCTGCATCGACTTGGCCAAGCTCACTCTTCTCTAGTGTGTTGCCGTATTGATAAACAACGCGACGCGCCATCACGTTACCTGCAAGTACGTTTTCAGAGATCGCAAAGTCTGAGAACGCACGAGGCGCAAGAATTTGCACTTCACCGTTATCCACTTGTTCTTGAGAAACAATACCTTTCACGCCACCAAAGTGGTCACCATGAGAGTGTGAGTAAACAACCGCTTTAATCGGTAGCTCACCGCCTTTCGCGTGCGCTTTGAAAAGCTCGTAAGCCGCAGCTGACGTTTCAGGAATCGTTAGAGGATCGAACACAACCCAACCGTTGTCAGAGCGAACAAAGCTCACTTGCGCCAAGTCGTAACCACGAACTTGGTACACTTTACCAGGAAGAATCTCAAACAGACCGTGCTCCATGTTCAATTCAGCTTGGCGCTGCATGGATGGGTGGATAGAGTCGTAGTCTTTACCTTGCAACAGGTAATCATAACTCCCAAGTTCCCACACTACGTTGCCTTTTGCGTCTTTGATCTCTAAGTCATCAACACGTGCGATAAAACCTTTACGAGCCAACTCCCAATCTTCTTGGTCAGCAAAAGGTAACGCTTCACGCAGCTCCTTTTGGAACACAGCGGTATGCGCGCTCGCAGGCTTTTGATCGGGAGTAAATGTAGGGAGTGATGCTGATGCTGACACTGCGCCAGACATGGTCGCTGTGATCACCATCGCTAGAGTAGAAAGTTTCATACGAACCTCTATTTATATGAGTAAATTGGATTAGGCGAATGCTTTTGTCATAAGAGCGGTAAACTCTTGTGATGTATCTAAGTTAAAGAACAGGCCAAGTTTGTCGGCGCTAGCAAAGTCTATTTGTCCGCGGACTAGTGCGGTCATCACGTCAATATCGGTCACTATGATGCCTTGATATTCCGACTTCGGTACTTCATGCGCCAGCACGTTGATCTGATCGCCATCGGCCACAAAACGATAGAAATGTTGGCCAGAGGCTTCAAAAAGAGTGATATCGAACACTTCGCCTTGATAGTGCGATTGCAGTTTTTGCATCAGAATGAACTGAACGGTCGACCAGTTGCTGTTTGCATAAGTTTGCACGTCTCCACGCTGCTGAGCTTGTTGAAATGCAACGGCCACCTCAAATGTGCCTTGAGGAATCGCAAACACAGCACCATCTACCGCGCCATCAGCCAAACACGCGTAAGCCTGTTGACCTGCCAGCATTCCAGCCATGATTCCTGCGATAAGCTTAAGCTTCATGATGCGTCACCCTTTTGATTCGTTGAAAGCATCATATCAAGCAGATTGATGAATAAGAACCAAGCTAACCCAGAGTGAAAGGTGAATTAAATTCACATCAAACCACCCTCTCCGCTTCGCAACACAAGATGTGTATAATCGTTCAAAATTTCCTAGCTGTTCGACGCCATGTACACCCTCAGACCCTACCAAGCAGACTCCGTCAAAGCGGTAATCCATTACTTTCGCGCCAATCAAACCCCTGCGGTGCTTGTGTTGCCAACGGGTGCGGGGAAAAGCTTAGTCATCGCAGAATTAGCACGTTTGGCAAAAGGGCGCGTCTTGGTGCTGGCACACGTCAAAGAGTTGGTTGAGCAAAACCACGCCAAGTACGAAGGTTACGGGTTAAAGGGTGCGATTTTCTCTGCCGGACTTGGCCGCAAGGAGACCGATCAGCAAGTGGTGTTTGCCTCAGTGCAATCGGTTGTGCGCAATTTGGACGCGTTCAGTCACCAATTTTCGCTACTGGTGATCGATGAATGCCACCGCGTACCGGATGACAAAAACACCAGTTATCAAAAAGTCATTCGCCACTTGAGCGAGCTTAACCCGGGCATTAAAGTGCTTGGGCTCACCGCCACACCCTATCGCCTGGGGATGGGTTGGATTTACCAGTACCACACACGCGGCTTAGTACGCAGCGATGAACCGAGGTTCTTCCGCGATTGCATCTTTGAACTGCCTATCCAGTATTTACTTGATGAAGGATTTCTAACGCCCGCCACGCTGCTCGATGCCCCAGTACTGAGCTATGATTTCTCGCAACTCAAGCCCGCCAGTACCGGGCGATATAAAGAGTCAGAACTTGATATGGTGATTGACAATGCCAAGCGCGCTACGCCACAAATCGTCGAGCAAATCATCCAGCACGCTGAGCACAGGCAAGGCGTAATGATATTCGCCGCCACGGTGAGGCATGCGCAGGAGATCTTTTCGCTCCTGCCTAGCGATCACACTGCGCTGGTCATCGGCGATACGCCTACTACGGAGCGTGACAGCATCATCGAACGCTTTAAGCAGCGCCAAATCAAATATCTGGTCAATGTCTCGGTGCTGACGACGGGCTTTGATGCGCCGCATGTGGATCTGATTGCCATTCTGCGTCCAACAGAATCGGTCAGCTTGTATCAACAGATTGTCGGTCGTGGGCTACGTTTATCGCCAGGCAAAAGTGATTGCTTGGTACTCGATTACGCGGGCAACACTTACGATCTCTATCAACCCGAAGTGGGCGATCCAAAACCAGACTCGGACAGCGAGATCATCACCATCCCCTGTCCGGCTTGTGGCTTTAACAACAACTTTTGGGGCAAGCTCGATAGCAATGGCTTTTTAATTGAACATTTTGGCCGTAAGTGCCAAGGGTATTTTACCGATGAAGAGACGGGCGAGCGCGAGCACTGCAACTACCGCTTTCGCGCAAAATACTGCGGTGATTGCGGCGCCGATAACGATATAGCTGCGCGTATTTGCCATGAGTGTGACGCCACCTTAGTCGACCCAGACAAGAAGCTTAAAGAGGCGTTAAATCTTAAAGATGCTTTAGTGTTTGAGTGCTTGGCGATGGACTTTTCGCTGCACAAAGATGGCCAAGGTAAAAACCAGCTCCGGGTCAGCTACGTGGGTGACAACGATGCCAAGGTGCATGAATTTTGGTCTCTCACCACGCCTAAACAGAAAAAGACCTTCAAAGATCGCTTCGTTCGTCCGCATTTGGCGGACAAGCATCGCCCCTTTGATACCCTATCACCGAGTAAAGTGGTCGATAACCAACACCGCTTTCGCCCGCCGCAGTTTGTGATTGCGCGTAAGGTCGGGCGCTTTTGGAAAATGCGCGATAAAATCTTTGACGATGAGCTGAGCGGATAATTCACTCAAGGTTCATCTTGTTGCGTGTATGCTCATGTTGATTCTGAACAGAGGAATATACTGATGAATACACTGAGAACACCCCGTATGAGTCAATTTTTACCGGCTTCCTTTCTTCTTGCTAGTGCCGTCTTCTTTTCTCTGCCCAGTGCGGCGCAAGACGGCCACGCCCTAGTTCAAGATGAGTACCACCCGGGAACCCGCGTCGATCTCGATGGCGATCAAGACGAAGTCTACAGAGCGGTACAAAATGGCGACATTCGACCCTTTTCCGAGATGTATGCAGCGGTCGAGCGCGACTTGCATGGTAGAATCATCCAAGTCGAATTGGATCAAGATGATGGCATTTGGATCTATGAGCTCAAACTCAACCACAATAACAACATCATTAAAGTCGAGTACAATGCAGCCAGTTTAGAAATGCTGGAAATCAAAGGCCGGCACTTTCGCGACGCGCTTAAACCCACTGAATAAGGAGCCTCGGTTAGAATGAAAATATTGGTGATTGAAGACGACCTTCGCCTTGGGCAACAAATTCAAGCGTCTTTTGACGATGCAGATTGGGTCAGTGAGTGGTCTCCCGATGGTGAGGATGGTCTCTATCGTGCCACCAGCGAAGAGTGGGACGCGATTGTATTGGACTTGGGCCTACCCAAACTGGATGGGCTTTCGGTGTTGAGTGGCATTCGCGCCAACAACATCAATACCCCAGTGGTGATACTCAGTGCCCGTGACGCGCTCAGCGAGCGAGTAGAAGGGCTAAATGCTGGCGCCGATGATTACCTCACCAAACCGTTTGAAATGGTCGAGTTGATCGCCCGCGTTCGCGCCCAGCTTCGCCGAGCCTCTGGTAATGCTTCACCCGTCATGCAGGTGGGTAACCTGAGCCTCAATACCCGCAACTCTACCGTACTCTGGCAGCAAACCCCCGTCACACTAACGGCGCTAGAATACAAAGTCGTCGCCTACTTTATGCACAACCCAGACAAAGTCATCTCTCGCACCGAACTGGTCGAGCACATCTACAAACAAGATTTTGATCGTGATTCCAACACCATTGAGGTCTTTATTGGCCGTATCCGCAAAAAAATCGCGCCTGACGTCATCAAAACCGTGCGTGGGTTAGGATACCAGCTCAATGCCTAAGCTCCGAGTCGCCAACCTTAAAAAGCTCAGCCTAAAAAGTCGCCTGGTCTTTGCCGCTATCATCTGGCTCACGGCGATGATCATCGCCGCCGGCGTGACTGTACCGACCCAAGTTCTGCACTATATGGTTGAGGACAGCCGCGATCAGCTCTCTATTTATATGGATGAAATGGCGGGTGCGCTTAACGTCAATGACCGAGGTGAACTCTCGCTCTCTTCGAGCTTATCCGATCCTCGCTTTACTCGCCCTTATAGTGGTTTCTACTGGCAAGCGAGCACTGATAGCGACACGCTGCGTTCGCGCTCTCTGTGGGATCAGACACTGACCTTCAAAGGCGCAAAAAAACACAAAGGCAAAAGCGCTGTATTTGGGGCAAAAGGCGAGAAACTCATCACCATGGATTCGACCCTCTATTTCCCCGATTACAACGGCCCTATTCAAGTGACGATTGGCATGGGTGAACAGCCCATCGAAGCGACCGTCACCGAGTTGATGGGTCAGCTGTGGCTGATTCTCGGCTTACTCTATCTTGGGCTTCTGACTGTCGTTATGCTGCAAGTAGAGTGGTCATTAAGCCCACTGGGCAAGATGAAGAAAGAGTTGGCCGAGCTGCGCCGTGGCGAAAAAAATCGCCTTGATGAAGCCTACCCCAAAGATGTAGCTCCGGTGATCAGTGACCTCAACGCGCTGCTGTTTCACTATCAAGAGCTTCTCGAACGCGCCCGTCATCACGCTGGGAACCTCTCGCATGCCTTAAAAACGCCGCTGTCTGTGCTCAAGAATGAAATCCGTCAATTGGGGGAGGTAGAACAAGCGAAGCTGACCCCAGCCATCGATCAAATTCAGCACCAAATTGATTATCACCTCGGACGCGCGCGCATGGCCGGCGCCAAAAACATTCTCGCGGTAAAATCCAATCCCGCCGAGCGCGTCGATGCCATCACACTCGCGTTTGACAAAATATACGCCAGCCGGGGCTTAACCGTCATCAATGAACTGGATTCCGATATTGAGCTTGCCGTGGAACAAACCGACCTCGACGAGATGCTAGGTGCTGGAGGGTTCTGTCATCCTGTTTCTTTTAACCTTAGCAAT
>NZ_JCBDGH010000031.1:0-58680 GCF_059833955.1 Vibrio sp. R15-SG3-ISO1A | reverse complement strand
CTGCGCACCTTGGATGCGTCATTGCGGCGCAACGCTATCAACCACTTTAAAGAGATCTTTCCCGTGGCGGCTAATGTCACTATGCTGATGACGGGCGCAACACTGTACATGCTGACTTTTTCGCAGTTGCCGCTTTATTCCTACGTGGCGATCACCATTATTATGCCTTGGGTTAAGGCGGGTAATCAGTTCATCACGGCGTGGGCCGTCTCATCGGCCATTACCATTAGCCAAGCGATTGGTTCTAAGCAGCTGGATGACTTACGCAAGAACGTCGATGTCAGTATTGATGTCGCGGTGACCATCTCGGCATTGTCTTGCTTGGCCTTTTTAGGATTAAGCTTTCTGTTGCCCCATTTGTATTCCAATTTGGACCCCGACACCTACCTTGCACTGGCGGTGATTGCACCTTTGTATATATTCCTTCCGATTGTGCGGGGCTATAACACCGTGCATGGGCAGGTTTTGCGTGCTTTGGGTAAAACCACTGAGGTTTTTAAGATCAACTTTACGGGGCAATGGGTGATTGCGCTGCCGCTGTGCGCTGGCATCGTACTGTGGCTAGAAGGCAGTATTTTCTGGGCGTTTGCTGTGATGCCACTTGAAGAAATCGTCAAAGCGTGGCCGTTTAGACGCTTAGCCAGACGTTCTTTGGATGAGTTTGATGCAGAAAAAGCCAAGCAATTGATGTATGACTAGAGCGCTTCTCGATGATGAGCGCACTAACGAAGTGCGCGGCTCAATAGGCGCTCAAGTAGTAAAAGCTGGCGTGACAATCGGTTCGATTTAAACGTCAGCACTAACTTGGCCATCCAGCGATTGTAGGTGAGAAAGCGTGCGACAACGGCTAGGTTGTGCGTACTGCCTTGTCCCACTTGCTGTTGCCACTCAGTAAGGAGCGCCAAACGTGTGGCTTGACTGACTCGCTGTAAACGATAGGAGTCGAGTAAAAGCAAGAGCACATCGCGCGTGCGCAGTGTCTGGCAGGCAGAGAAGCGCGACTCTTCGAAATCAATGTAGGTCACCTGTCCAGCGTCATTGATTAAAATATCCCGCATCGCCGGACGGCCATGAATCATGTCTTGTTGGTGAAACGCAATCAGCCCGCGCATCGCTTTGGTTAAGCGCTGTTTGGGGGAGACAGTGTGCGACTCGGTCAAAGGCTGGCCGGCACACTCGGTAACAAACAACCCGCGACCTTGCATCACGACGCGAGGCACCGGGAGTGACCGTTTTGCCGCCTCAATCAAGTGACTCTGTTCAAGCAAAAAGCGCGTTTTGGTGTCGAAGCCACTGTGTAACTGCCAATTTTGGCTTTTTTCTGACAGCGTCATCAGACGATTGAATAGGCGGTTAATTGGATTACGTTTGTTCTCACCACAGAATTTCATCCAGTAGCGCTTATCGTGTCTTTCCAACTGATAAATAAACGTTTTTCGATGTTTAAAACCCATAACCGTACCTATGTGAACGCGCAGAAATCTTATCAACTAGCAACGCAAATAGAGGAGAAGTATTGATCTAGTTTATGTAATAAGTTAATTAAATCAGTGATTTAATTGGTCTGGAGCGTTGCGCGGTGAGTATAGCAAAATCCGGCGTTGTTGATGACGAATAACGGCTATTCCAACTTGGCATAATGTAACAAACTGTGGTGTGACGACTCCCAAGCAGGCTTGGGAGTCTGGGGAAGGGAAAAGCTTACTGGTGCGCGGATTCGAGTTTGGCTTTCTTTTTCATCTTCATTGTTGAGTAGACAGAGAAGATGGCCAATAAGACAAAGCCAAGGGCGATTGGACGTTCATAGAGGAATGACCAGGAGTTATCGTACATCAGTAGAGCTTTTCGTAAGTTCGTTTCGGCCATAGGGCCAAGAATGATGGCGAGTAAGATGGGTGAGGATGGAATATCAAGCTTACCCAATACAAATCCAAGTAGGCCAAATGCAATCGCAATACCGACATCGAACATCGAGTTATTGATGGCATAGGCACCGACGATCGATAAGAAAATGATGATGGGTATCATTAAAAGCTTCGGCACTTCGATGATGCGACAGAAAAAACGAATGCCAACTAAGCCGACGATGACCATCACTACATTGGCGACCAACATCGAGCTAAACACACCGTAAACGACATCTGGATTTTGCGCAAAGAGCAATGGACCCGGCGTGAGACCTTGCACAATCAAGGCACCGAGTAGCACGGCGGCGACCGCATCGCCGGGTACACCAAGCGTCAATAGGGGGACTAATGCACCGCCGGTAACACCGTTGTTTCCAGCCTCTGCGGCGGCGAGACCTTTCACTGAGCCTTTGCCAAATTCATCAGGATTTTTCGAGACCCGTTTGGCTTCGTTGTAACAAACGAAGGCCGAAATGTCTGCACCCGCACCGGGCACAGAACCGATGGACGTGCCAAGTACGCCGCTTTTCACCGCGGTGGGCATCATCTCTTTTAAATCAGATCGGCTGAGCAATGTGTGGTCGAATTTGGCGATTGAGGCACGTTTCTCATTGAGGAGTTTCTCAATTTGATTGATGGCCTCAGACAGAGCAAACAGACCAATCAGAACTGGAATGACGTTCACGCCACTGTATAAATCCATCACGCCAAAAGTGAATCTGGGTACGCTGCTGATAGGGTCTAAGCCTATCGTAGAGACCAGTAAACCAATGGTGCCAGCTAACAAGCCTTTAAGAATATTTTGTGCTGAGACACTGGCGATGATGGTTAAGCCAAACAGGGCGAGGGCGAAATATTCCGGCGCGTTGAAGCGCAGGGCGAAATTGGCCAATAGGGGCGCGATGGCTATCAAGACTATGGTACTGATCAATCCACCAATAAAGGACGCGACAGCTGAGATACTGAGCGCTCGGGCGGCCTGGCCTTTCGCCGCAAGTGTATGCCCATCCAACACCGTCGCTGCGGAAGCGGGTGTACCGGGCGTCTTAAGTAAAATCGCCGCGATAGAGCCGCCGTAAATGCCCCCAATGTAGACGCCGATAAGCATCACCAGTGCCGGAGTGGACTCCATGCCGAAGGTGAAAGGCAGTAAAATGGCGACCCCCATCGTCGCGGTCAATCCTGGTAGGGCGCCAAGTACAATACCGCCGACAACGCCGAAAATCAGCACTGGCAATACAGCTGGGCTAAAAGCCGTCAAGAGGCCGTTAAACAGATGTTCTAACATACGCCCTCCTTAGTAGAAGTAGCCGTCGGGCAAAGCAATGTAAAACACCTCGCCAAACAGATAGTAGACAGAAAAGACAAATACCCACGCCACGGCATAAAAGAGCGGCTTTTTCACTCTAAAGCAGATCAGGTAGAGGGTGAACGCGAGTAAGCTGGCATACAAATAGCCGATCACGCTGATGAGCGCGGCATAAGTAATGAGAAAGGCCAAACCGAACCACGCCATTTTGGAGAAAATCGGCGCATCGCTAGACGCTGTGGTTTTGAGCTTGTGTTGAATAATCAGCGCAACGCAGATGACGATTTGCATCACAGCTATCACACTCGGGAAGAATTGTGCGTTGACGCTCGCATCTTGAAATCTCGGTTGATCAAACTGAGTGATGACGGCAAGAGTCAGTGCGCTCAATACAATCATGAGAGAAGGGAAAATTACATGACGGTTCATCATAGGGACACCTCGATACAGCAAAAAATGGGAGCCTCAAGAGAAGGCTCCCAATAACTCGACGTCGATCAGTTGATGAGTGTGCTCAGTGCTTTGGTATCGTCTTTGACGAACTGAGTAAACTCTTCGGCGTTCATGTTGTGGATAGTCATCGCACCTTTTTCCATGAACTGTTTGAACTCAGCAGATGCCATTGCTTCATCAAAGGCTTTACCTAAGGTCTCAATGATTTCATCTGGCGTGTCTTTTGGCGCGCCAATACCACGCCATGTTCCTGTTACCACATCAACGCCTTGTTCTTTGAGGGTTGGGACATCTGGAATGTACGAGATACGCTCATTAGACATCACGCCGAGCGCTTTAAGCTGACCTGAACGAAGCTGCGCAATCGCTTCTCCTGGCGTAACCATAGTCACGTCGGTGTGGTTACCCAATACGGACGGGATGGCTTCCGCTGCACCGTTGTAAGGAATGGCATTTAACTTGATGCCTTGGTCTTTTTCTAGAGCCATTAGGTAGAAGTTTGGCGCTGCGGTGGAGGCAAACTTCACGACGCCATCGCCTTTTTTGGCTTCGGCAATCAGATCGTTGATGGTGTTGTATGGGCTGTCTTTGTGCACCAACACAACCGCAGGGTCAAGGTTGACCAGACGGATCAATTTAAAATCGCTCGCGTCGTGTTGCATGAGTCCCATTTGAGGTAATGACGCAATTTCGCGTGTAACGACCGTCAGTGTGTAGCCATCGGGACGTTGTTGAGCACCAAAGCTCATGCCTACGGCGCCTGCACCACCAGTACGGTTCATCACGGCAATGTTTTGACCGAGAATATCTTTGGCAGAATTGGCCAAGGTACGACCTACGGCATCCGTACCGCCACCCGCACCAAAGGGAACAACAAGTCGAATGTTTTTGGTCGGATAGTCGGCGGCGATAGCGCTCGCTGAAGCCATAATGCCAGCGGTAACCAGTAGAGATTTCAGTAGTTTGCTCATAGTCTTAGACCTTCTCTTCACGTTCAGTTTCGGTAAGTTTGTGTAGGGTTGTTACTTTTATTGTTTTGGTACTCGCTCATGCACAGTTGCTCAAATGCGACGGCTAGCCATCCGCTGATGAGCATGTCGTACCATTGTTCGACGCCGCTGCACGCGACGACGACATCGCCGTATACAAAGGAGCCATAGAACAGCAGATCCTCCGATTGCAGTGATGATGTGTGCAGGGTTTGGTTGACCAGGTTAGGTTGACCGCTGCGCCATGCTTGCTTAGCTTTATTGAGGGCAAATTGGTCAAAAGGGATGGTCCACTCATCTGGAGAGCCCAGTGAGGTTTGGTACAAAATGGCCTCTTCGAAGCTTGCCTCCCAAGGTTTGAGCCTTGGGTCCATGATCACTATGTGTAGCTCCTGGCGATTGGTTCGCTCAAAGAGCTTGTCTATAGCGGGTTTGACAAGTTCGACGGCATCTTTAGCTATGGATACGTGATCCTTCTTCATGGGCATTAATTCCGTGTTACGTCCTAATCACAAACAAATGATATTGTATTATTTTAATGATGAACAACGAGGAGTTGGCCTAGTGTTATTTTGATCACTATCGAGAGTGCCAAACAGTGCTCCAGCTCAGATATTTAAAGGGTTAAAGGGAGATTTTAGTGATCGCGAGCACGATGAAATCCTCATCATAGCTATGGTTATTTTTGTCATATGATAACTTGTAAATAAAAAGCCGAGCGGGATGCTCGGCTTTTGTCTTAGTTCGATTTTTACATCAATAAGTCCATGTGAGAGAGGGGCGCTCAGTCGGTGGGGCCAACGAGCGAACCTAACACGGTCTAATCAATTTGGGCAAAGGCACCCTGCCATGTGTAGGCAGTACCATTAAATTCAACACTATGCTCGCTATGTTGTGCCTCTTCATCAAGGTTACAAATGGCGTAGTGGTAGTGATTATCTGATGTTGTATCGATACGAATCACAGTGCCGACTTCGTTGTGACCCACCACGGTCACCGCGCGCACAAGACCACGTGCATTGACGGATTGTTCAAACTCTTCGTTGAAGTAGCCGTGTGTCTCAAGGACGGAGGCAAAGACATGATCTTTTGCACTTTGGCGATGAATCAATGCGGGCTCACTGCGTAGGTTGAAGTCAGGATCGTTGGCGCCGAGACGAGCAAAAATCACTTCGCTGTTAGAATTCGCACTGGTGACTAACGTGTAGTAGCTGTTTTTCACTAGCCAACTGACCAGCGCGCTGCCTTCTACTTTACCTGAGCCTAGGTTCCAAAGGTGCTGATAACCGTCAGAATCGCCAAGCGGCTTGAGTGTGGAGTGTGTGTTGTATTCAAAGTCGGTACGAATGATCTGGCCGCTGTAGTGCACAGGAAGGTCGTACTGGTTCTCCTGCTCGGATTCGATTCGATAGACATCAATCACCAGCGGTTTTTCAAACTCGGGTAACTCGGCAAGTAGGATGCTGCGCTGCATCTGCGTGCCTTCATAGTAATCACGGATACGACCACTCATGCCTTGCAGTTTGGCGTTGTCGATGTTGAAGAAGTGCTTCTCACCAAACTTTGACTCTGCCAGGGCAGTGTTGAAATTGTTCTGCGTTTTCTGATTCACCGTCACGGTGTTGTGGGCGACCGTTTGTTTGCAGTACGACTTGTTCTCCGGGATGTAGCGTCCACCAAACTTAGGCTCGACATTGACCCAGCGACCGTAGCCGTAATCGTGCAGGACCTCTACGCCGCGATTGAATACGCTCAGATGCAAACCATCGTAGTGACCATGATCGAGTGCTGAGTGGTATTGGTGATCAGAGCCGTGTTGCCCAAACCAGGTCAATGCCATGGTGTCGTCGTCTTGCGCATCGCGGTGACGCAAAATACCAAGACCACCTTTCTCACCTTGTGGGCCGTCGGTAATGTATAAGCTACCCCAGTTGAATGGCTTGATGTCGCTGGCATTCGCAACCGCATCAGAGAGCGTTTTACCTGAGATGTGGACCCATACGTCCTGTTGGTGGTTGGCCATCGCGAGCAAGGTTTCGTTCTGTTCATAGCGATGGAAGCAAACAGACGTCGCCATCACCACGCCTTCATCATTGATAGAGATGGTTTTTGACGAGTCGTTGCACGCTGGCAAAGTACCGTCTGGGAACGCGGTTTTGAACACTGCGTAAGACGTCGTCTTAATGACCGAGTTATTGAACTCGTAGATGCCAATCTCTGGCTGACGGCGCTCAATCGCTTCGGCGAACAGGTAAATAGGACGCAGCGAGAAGCGGTGGTAGTAGGGGCCTTCCATGTAGTAGCCATCTGGCGAGAAGAGTTGATCAAGCTGAGCTAAGAAGCCGCCGCTGACCTTGTCCAACTTCAGACCATACAGTGCTTTATCAACCGAGGCTTGATCGTTAATGGCATAGCCACAAATACCGACCGCAGCCACTGCCCAAAGCCCGTGGTTGTGAACGATATCAAAATCATGGCCATAGGTGACAACAAACAAGTCAATCATCTGCTTGAAGAGATCGTTTTCGATCAGCGCCTTTTGCTCATCCGATAGTGTCTGGTAGACACAAGAGTAGGCGCACGATGCGTAGAGCATCCACATGTTTTCATTCAGTGTTTGGTGAAAGATCTTGCCTGGTGGGTTGGTATCTTTACTGACATTGCTCTCAAGCGTTGGGTACACTTTGGCGTAAGCGGTAAGCATATCAACAATGTAGTCACGATACTTATCTTCTTGGGTGATGAGAAACAAACGCCCCGCCAAATCCATGTGGATATAGTTCTGCTTGTGACGGTTATGTTCATAACCGCCACCTTCACCATGACCAGGGACTTCAATGCCAACCTGTGTCATATATTGGTCGGTTTTTTTGATGTCGCGCGCCAATGCGCGTCCTAATAGGCTATCCGTGCCAAGTGCTTTACGTAGTTCAGCTGCTTCCTCAACATTCATTAATAGAGGTTGATAGCTCATTATGTTGTCTCCTGACCGATACTTAGTTTTTTGGGGTGATGTCTAACGCGTAGGCACCGTTCCAGCTGTAAATGTTTGCGTTCTCTGTAGCCGCCACTTGGTGTGGCGTACTCTCAGCCACGTTTTGCTGGTGGCTGACCATCAAGGTGATTTCATGTAGGCGGGTGCGGATCTGCACAACGCTCCCCACATCGCTATTGCCAACCACTTGGATCGACTCCACTTGGCCTCGGGCGTTGACCGATTGCTCAAATTCTTCATTAAAATAGCCGTGCGTTTCAAGCGCAGAGGCAAACACCGTCGACGGGCCTTCACTTCGAAGCAAGAAGGCGGGTTCGCTGCGCAAATTGAAACTAGGGTCATTGGCCCCTGTGCGTGTAAAGATTAGCTTGTTGCTCGGATTTGAACTCGCGCCAACCCAAGTGTAGTAGCTGTGGCCCTGAAGCCAACTGACCAATGCACAATCTGCGACTTCTCCTTCCGCCACGTTCCATAGGTGCTGATATCCGTGGCTGTCGCCCAGTGGGCGCAGCTCTTGATGGGTGTGATACTCCACGTTGCTACGAATGATCTGACCTTGATATTGGTGTGTGTAGTCGTAACTTCGCAGCGTATTGGCTTGGTCCGGTTGGTTGTCGATGCGGTAAAGGTCAATCAAGAGTGGCGCTTCTAGCTCGTCTAGGCTGAGTAAAAAGACACTGCGCTGCATGTCGCAACCATCCACATGCTCGTTGGCGAATGCGCTCATGCCCTTTAGTGTCTTTTGAGTCGCATCGAAAAAGTGTGGCGTCCCGCTGCGAGCGTCCGCGCGTTCGACGTCGAATTGGTTCTGGCACTTTTGATCAACGGTGACCAGATTATGAGCAACGGTCTGGCGAGCATACGATGGGTTTTCGGCTAAGTAGCGTCCACCAAACTTAGGTTCAACGTTGACCCAACGTGCAAAACCATACTCACGCAGCACTTCTTGACCACGATTGAACAGGGTGATGCCAAGGGTATCGAAATGGCCATGCCCCATACCGTGCATTCCATAATTCATTACAAGTTGGGTCACATCGCCACTTGCATCTTGCATGCGGATAAAGCCTTGTGCACCTTGATCGCCGTTTGGACCTTCACACAGTGCAACACTGGGCCAGTAGGGTAGACCAATCTCACGCTGCGCCTGAGCCTCTTCAAAGGCATTGGAGAGTGCCAAACCGCAAGGATGCATCCAAACGCCTTGTTGAATTTTCGCCATGCCAAGAATGTTATCGTCCAGAGCATAATGCGCGCCATAGATGCTCACGGCGACCTGCACGCCGGCATCGTTGATGCTCATGCTTTGTGAGGCGTCATTCAGAGCAGGGAACACACCATTAGGGTAAGCGGTTGCCAACAACGCTTGCACGGTTTTACCGACCACACCATCTTTGTAGCGGTAAATATCGACCTCAGGTAGGTGTCGGTGGATGATCTCGGTAAACAGCACTAACGGTCGAATGGTAAAACGAGAGTAGTATGGCCCTTCAAGGTAATAACCCGATGGGGAGAAGAGATGCGATATTTGATCTAAAAAACCGCTCGTTGCGTTTCTATCGCGGCCATAGACGGCCATCTCCAAGTACTCAGGTTTATCAATCGCGACGGCGCAGGCACCGACAGCGGCGACTGCCCAGACACCATGATTATGAATATGGTCAAAACGGTGTGCATACTTCTCTGTACTCATTTCAATCATCGGCACAAAGAGGCGATCAATAATGCGCGTTCTTTGCGCTTCACTCATGGTGTGAGAAACACAGGAATAGCCAATGCTGGCAAACAGAAGCCAGCCATGTTCATTAAGGAGCTGGTGGAACAATCGCCCAGTCGGGTTGGTATTCTTCTGAACTTGATAATCAAGCGTTAAATAGGTATCCGCATAGCCATCGAGTAAATCACGAACAAACGCTGCGTATCGCTCATCTTGTGTGACCAGAAACAAGCGTCCAGCGAGGTTCATGTATGTGTAGTTCTGTTTGTGGCGATTGTGTTCGTAGCCACCGGCTTCACCGTGACCGGGTACTTCGAGGGGTAAGCGCATAAACGCTTCAAGTTCACGACAGTGTTTGTCGATGGTCTTGCCCATTAAGCTAGGCTGACCCACTTCCTGGCGTAGGAGTGTCAGTTCATCTTGCGTGAATAAGAGCGCGTTCATCGTTATGTCCTCGTCACCTTTGGGTATAGCAGAGCAATTATTTACCATATAAAGTAATACAATATTGATTATTATGGTAGGGTAGAGAGGAAAAATGATGAGCGAAATCACTGAATTCGCATTGAGGACCTGAATTAACGGGCCAGAATACAGAGATTTACTCGACGTTTTCTTGTTCGATAATTGATGGTGAAATAGTTGAAACGTAGTTTCATTTTTGATTTGTGTCACACTTTTGGTTTGTATTGTATTACAATTAATCTCACTGAGGTATGATGTGAACAAACAGCACTACGCTAGATTTTAGGAGCAAAACGATGAATCCATTTTTTCTTTTAGACGATCACCCTTGGGAAGACATTGGCGGCGGGATTAAGCGCAAAATTGTTGGCTATACTGACGACTTGATGGCGGTTCACCTTGAGTTTGATAAAGGCGCGATTGGCCACCCTCACGCTCACGAAATTCACGATCAAATCGGCTACGTAGTGAAAGGCAGTTTCGAAGCAGAAGTGGACGGCGTGAAAAAAGTACTGAAGCCAGGCGATGCGTACATCGCACCGAAACACTTTGTTCATGGCGCGGTTGCGCTCGAAGAAGGCAGTATCCTGCTAGACGTCTTTAACCCTGCACGTGAAGACTTCCTGAAGTAATTCATTGGCAGTTCAATTGCTAAGGTAAACAATGAAAATGATTAATGTTGCTATCATCGGCGAATGTATGGTTGAGCTTCAGAAGAAAGAAGGTGAACTAAAGCAATCATTCGGTGGTGACACACTAAACACCGCACTCTACCTCTCTCGCTTGACCAAAGGTCACGATGTGAACACCAGTTACATTACGGCACTGGGTGAAGACTCGTTCAGTACTGAGATGCTACAGGTTTGGCAAGAAGAGGGGATCGATACGTCACACGTGATGCGTATTCACGGTAAAAACCCAGGTATGTACTACATCGAAACCGATGACACTGGCGAGCGTTACTTCCACTACTGGCGTAACGAAGCGGCAGCGAAGTTTATGTTCGAGCAGCCTGAGTCTAAAGCGTTGATTGATGCGCTGTTTGGCTTTGACGCGGTTTACCTAAGCGGCATTACGCTCGCGATTTTGACCCCAGTGGGCCGTGAGACGTTGATCAACTTCCTAGCGCAATACAAAGAACGCGGCGGTCAAGTATTCTTCGATAACAACTACCGTCCTAAGCTATGGGCAGACCAAGCTGAAGCGATTGAGTGGTACTCGAAGATGCTGTCTCTGACCGACACTGCGTTGTTGACGTTTGAAGATGAGCAGGCATTGTACGGTGATGAACACCTTGAAGAGTGCATCAAGCGTACATCGGAGGCGGGCGTAAAAGAGATCATCATCAAACGTGGCGCGCAAGATTGCCTCGTCGTTGAAGGTGAAGAAGCGAACTACGTCGCGCCAAAGCCGGTCAGCAATGTGGTCGACACCACAGCAGCAGGTGACTCATTCAGCGCCGGTTTCTTAGCCAAACGTCTGACGGGCGGTAACGCGCAAGAAGCAGCATTCAACGGCCACTGCATGGCAGGACAAGTGATCCAGCACAAAGGTGCGATCATCCCTCGCGATGTGATGCCAGATTTACCTTTGTAATCGAATGAATAATAAGCTCGCCTTTGTGCGAGCTTTATAACGAGAGAGTCTAAACATTATGACAACATTGAACGAAAAACTAGCAAGCCTGAAAGTGATCCCTGTTATCGCTATCAACAAAGTTGAGCACGCGATTCCTCTAGGTCGTGCGTTGGTAGAAAACGGCATGCCTTGCGCAGAGATCACGCTACGTACTGAATGTGCCATTGAAGCGATCCGCGTGATGCGCAAAGAGTTCCCGGACATGCTGATCGGTTCAGGTACCGTTCTAACGAACGAGCAAGTGGAAGCGTCTATCGATGCGGGCGTTGATTTCATCGTTAGCCCAGGTTTTAACCCTCGTACCGTGCAATACTGCCTAGACAAAGGCGTTGCGATCGTTCCTGGCGTGAACAACCCAAGCCTTGTTGAGCAAGCGATGGAAATGGGTCTTCGTACGTTGAAGTTCTTCCCTGCTGAGCCTTCAGGCGGCGTGCCTATGCTAAAAGCATTGACAGCGGTTTACCCAGTTAACTTCATGCCAACGGGTGGCGTTAGCCTTAAGAATGTGGATGATTACCTATCTATCCCTTCTGTACTAGCGTGTGGCGGTACTTGGATGGTACCAACGAACCTGATGGACGAAGGTAAGTGGGACGAGCTAGGTGCACTAGTGAAGGCGGCGGTTGCGCACGTAAACTAAGCCGATACCAAATCGATGATGAAAGCGAGCCGAGTGCTCGCTTTTTTGCGGTTCTGAGCTGTCGATTTGTTTTAGGTCACGGAAATGACAAAAAAGGCCATTTTTCGCGTTTTAAGGTTTAATTGTCCTACAATAAGATTTATATTATTGCCCATACCCTTCAAACCCTCACTACAAAGAGAGTTAACATGAGCAACCAAAAATCTCTTGATGCGATCAGGAAGATGAAGCTGGAAAATGACACTTCAGCAGGTAACCTTGTCGATCTACTCCCAATCGAAGTACAAAAGCGCGATTTTGATTTGTCGTTCCTCGACAACCTGAGCGAAGCACGCCCGCGTCTTCTTGTTCAGTCTGCTGATCTGGAAACGTTCAAAGCGGCTGTACGCGCAGATGAATCTCACTGCATGTTCGATGACTTCTACAACAACTCAACGGTTAAGTTCCTTGAGACAGCTCCATTTGAAGAGCCTCAACCTTACCCAGAAGAGACGGTAGGTAAAGCTTCTCTATGGCGTCCTTACTGGCGTCAAATGTACGTTGATTGCCAAATGGCGCTTAACGCGACACGTAACCTTGCCATCGCTGGTATCGTGAAAGAAGACGAAGAGCTCATCGCGAAAGCAAAAGCTTGGACTCTAAAGCTCTCGACTTACGATCCAGAAGGCGTCACTTCTCGTGGTTATAACGACGAAGCCGCTTTCCGTGTAATCGCAGCAATGGCTTGGGGTTACGACTGGCTACACGCTTACTTCACTGATGAAGAGCGTCAGCAAGTTCAAGACGCACTCATCGAGCGTCTAGACGAAATCATGCACCACCTACGCGTGACGGTTGATCTACTGAACAACCCTCTAAACAGTCACGGTGTACGTTCAATCTCTTCTGCTATTATCCCAACGTGTATCGCGCTTTACCACGATCACCCGAAAGCAGGCGAGTACATCGCATACGCTCTAGAATACTACGCAGTACACTACCCACCATGGGGCGGTGAAGACGGCGGTTGGGCTGAAGGTCCTGACTACTGGAACACGCAAACGGCATTCCTAGGCGAAGCATTCGACCTATTGAAAGCCTACTGTGGCGTAGATATGTTCAACAAGACATTCTACGAAAACACTGGTGACTTCCCACTATACTGTATGCCTGTTCACTCTATGCGCGCGAGCTTCTGTGACCAGTCATCAATCGGTGACTTCCCAGGTCTAAAACTGGCTTACAACATCAAGCACTACGCAGGTGTTAACCAGAAGCCTGAGTACGTTTGGTACTACAACCAGCTTAAAGGCCGTGATACTGAAGCACACACGAAATTCTACAACTTCGGTTGGTGGGACTTCGGCTACGACGACCTACGCTTCAACATCCTTTGGGATGCACCAGAAGAGAAAGCACCATCAAACGATCCACTGTTGAAAGTATTCCCAATCACTGGTTGGGCTGCCTTCCACAACAAGATGACTGAGCGTGATAACCACATCCACATGGTATTCAAGTGTTCACCATTTGGCTCTATCTCTCACTCACACGGTGACCAAAACGCGTTCACTCTGCACGCATTCGGTGAAACGCTAGCAGCGATCACTGGCTACTACGGTGGTTTCGGTGTAGACATGCACACTAAATGGCGTCGTCAAACGTTCTCTAAGAACCTTCCTCTATTCGGTGGTAAAGGTCAGTACGGTGAGAACAAGAACACGGGCTTTGACGGTCACCAAGATCGTTTCTGTATTGAAGCGGGCGGTAACATCACTGACTTCGATACAGAATCAGAAGTTAAAATGGTTGAAGGTGATGCAACAGCATCTTACAAATTCTTCGTTCCAGAAATCGAGTCTTACAAGCGTAAGATCTGGTTTGTGAAGGGTAAAGTATTCGTCATGCAAGACAAGGCTGCTCTATCTGAAGAGAAAGACATGACTTGGCTAATGCACACTACATTCGCAAATGAAGTGGCTGACAAGTCATTCACTATCCGTGGCGAACTAGCACACCTAGACGTGAACTTCATCAACGAGTCTGCCGACAACATTGAATCTGTTAAGAACGTTGAAGGCTTCGGCGACGTTGACCCATACGAGTACCAAGATCTTGAAATTCACCGTCACGTTGAAGTGCAGTTCAAACCATCAAAACAGCACAACATCCTAACGCTTCTTGTTCCAAACAAGAACGCCGGTGAGCAAGTGGAAGTCTCTCATAAGCTAGAAGGGCAGTCGCTGATTCTTACCGTTGATGGTGAGACTGTTGAAATCTCGCTGTCTTAGTATAGTGTGTAAGTAGTTAAAAAAACCCAGCGTAAGCTGGGTTTTTTTATGTTTAATTGTATGACTTTTTTGGGATGTCGTTGTCGGGAGTACTCGAAGTTGTACCTTTGCATCATTCTGCGCTATGTATTTGTGCTCTGCATCTTGCTTATGTATGAAACCAAATATTCGCTTGCAAATAAAGTGTGCGATCAAATCTGTTTTAGATCACACAAAAGGCATATTGTAGTACAAATGAATTTGTGTTCGGGTATGCTTGTCACAAGCTAATGTTATTAATTTTAAGGCTGAAAAAATGACCATTGATACTCTTGTTGTTCTTGCCTATTTCTTCTTTTTAGTCGCGATTGGGTGGATGTTCCGTAAGTTCACCACCTCAACCAGCGACTACTTCCGAGGGGGCGGTAAGATGTTATGGTGGATGGTAGGAGCTACCGCCTTCATGACGCAGTTTTCAGCATGGACGTTCACAGGAGCCGCAGGACGCGCGTTCAGCGACGGTTTCGTCGTTGTTATCCTATTCCTTGCCAACGCGTTTGGCTATTTCATGAACTACATCTATTTTGCGCCAAAGTTCCGTCAACTTCGTGTCGTTACGGCAATTGAAGCCATTCGTCAGCGCTTCGGTAAGACGTCAGAGCAGTTCTTCACATGGGCAGGTATGCCAGATAGCTTAATTTCAGCAGGTATTTGGCTGAATGGTCTTGCTATCTTCGTAGCCGCTGTCTTCAACATCCCGATGGAAGCCACGATCGTTGTGACGGGTCTGGTTCTTATGCTGATGGCGGTGACAGGCGGTTCTTGGGCGGTCGTTGCCTCTGACTTCATGCAGATGCTCGTTATCATGGCGGTGACCATCACTTGTGCAGTCGCGGCGTACTTCCACGGCGGCGGCCTCACCAATATTGTTGCGAACTTCGAAGGCGACTTCTTTGTGGGTAACAACCTAAATTACATGAGCATCTTTGTGCTTTGGGTGGTATTCATCTTCATCAAGCAGTTTGGTGTGATGAACAACAGCATTAACGCTTATCGCTACCTATGTGCAAAAGACAGTGACAACGCTCGTAAAGCAGCGGGTCTTGCTTGCGTACTTATGATTGTTGGTCCACTGATTTGGTTCCTACCTTCTTGGTACGTAGCAGCATTCATGCCTGACTTTGCAGACCAATATGGCTCTGTGGGTGGGGATGCGGCTTACCTAGCGTTTGTACAAAATGTGATGCCTGCGGGTATGGTAGGTCTACTGATGTCGGCGATGTTTGCGGCGACCATGTCTTCGATGGACTCAGGTCTGAACCGTAATGCGGGTATCTTCGTGATGAACTTCTACAGCCCGATTATGCGCCCTCATGCGTCTCAGAAAGAGTTGGTTGTGGTAAGTAAAGTGACGACTATTGTGATGGGCTTTGTCATCATCGGCATTGGTCTGTTTATCAACTCACTGCGTCACCTAAGCCTATTTGACATTGTACTTAACGTGGGCGCTCTGATTGGATTCCCAATGTTGATCCCTGTACTACTGGGTATGTGGGTTCGTAAGACCCCGGATTGGGCTGGTTGGGCAACGCTAGTGGTTGGTGGCTTCGTCTCTTACTACTTTGGTATCTCGCTAAAAGCAGAACATATCGAGAACTTGTTCGGTATGGAACAAGCATTGACTGGTCGTGAATGGTCTGACTTGAAAGTGGCACTGAGCCTTGCAGCGCACGTGGTGTTCACTGGTGGCTTCTTCTTAGCGACAACCTTGGTGTACAAAGGACGTTCGCCAGAGCGTGAAGCGGAAGTAGAAAAACTGTTCGAAAACTGGAACACGCCAGTGGTGGCTAACTCAGAAGAACAGCAGAACCTCGATACTAAGCAACGTGGCATGCTGGGCAAACTGATCAGTGTTGCTGGTCTAGGTATCCTTGCGATGGCATTGATTCCAAATGAATTCACTGGACGTCTGCTGTTCATCTTGTGTGGCACCATGGTTCTGACCGTTGGTGTGCTCTTGGTCAACGCATCGCGCGCACCACAGCAGCAGCTTGTCAGCGAATAACCCCTAAATTTGACCTTTTGGTCATCACAAAGCCGCAGAATTCTGCGGCTTTTTGCGTTTTAGGGGGAGTGGAAAGGGCGGGAAATGAACAAAAGTGATTGAAATGGCAGTCAAGTTTATAGATAAGCTAGATTCCACTAATAATTAAAGGTTATAAATGTCTACACATTTATTAATACAAATAGTACCTTATGCGTCCAATAGTTGATAAAGATATCATTACAATAAGTGGGTGCTTTCCCTCATGCTCGACAGGTTATTCATAACAGAGGTTGGTTCATACACGTTGATGACAGGAACCTACGTTCCTTGGTTGGTGGTTGTCTCCATCTTTCTCGCGATGATGGCGTCATTCTTTGCACTGAGACTTGCCGCTGCCGCTAGGCACATCGTTACGCCATCACATAAGCAGGTGGCGTTGATTTCTGGTGCCTTCATTATGGCGGGAGGGATTTGGAGTATGCACTTTGTCGGCATGCTCGCCTTTCAGATGCCCCATCACATGAGTTATGACACCTTACTCACGTTGATATCGCTTCTTCCTGCTGTGTTAGCCAGTTATTTGGTACTGCGATCGTTGATCAATCAGCGTGATTCTTATCGACTTATTCTGCGTAACGGTGTGGTCGTAGGCGCGGGTATTGGTGCCATGCACTACATTGGAATGGAAGCCATGGAAATGGGGGCCATGCTGCGCTATGACCCGTATTGGTTTGGTCTGTCGATTGTTGTCGCGGTCGGATTGGCCATCGTCGCACTCTCTGCGCGCCGCCTACTTAAGCATCATTTCCCCACCATGCGTTCATTTCATATCAACTTGGTTAGCGCTGCGATCATGGGATGCGCCATTTCAGGTATGCATTACACCGGCATGGAAGCCGCGCGCTTCATTATGCTTGAGCCCCATTCTATGATGATGGCCCCGCAGGATTTGCACGAACAGTCTTTTATCGCCATCGCCGTTTCCATTGCGACTTTGCTTATTTCCACCTTAGCGGTGAACGTCAGTTCACAGCTGCGCTACCGACAGTTATTAACGGAGAAAACCGCCAGTGAATCTCGATTGCAAGCCATTCTCGATACCGCCACTGATGGGGTGATTACCATCGATGCGAAAGGCGTCATTCAAGGTGTGAACTTTGCCGCAAGCCGAATTTTCGGTTGGCAAGAGCATGAATTGCTCGGGCAAAACATTTCCAAATTAATGCCAGCCCCTCACAAGCAAGCACACGATGGCTATTTGGCTAATTACCTCAGAACGGGCGAGAACAAAATCATTGGTGCGCCGAGAGAAGTTTATGCACAGCACAAAAAGGGCCATCAATTTCCAGTGCGCCTTGGTGTAGGTAAAGTCCACCTTGCGCATGGTGATACATTATTTGTGGGCTTTATCGCGGACATTTCTGAACGTAAAGCGATGGAAGTCAAGCTGCGTGATAGCCAAGAGCGATTAACCTCTTTGATGCGTAATATCCCCGGCGCGGCCTTCCGACGCTGTTTTGACCCAAAATGGAGTCCGATTTTCCTTAGTGATGCCATCGTGGAGCTCTGTGGCTATCGATCGGAGGAGTTCCTTGAAGGAAACATAAGCTTAGCGTCGCTGATTGTTGAAGAGGACGAGCAGTCGGTGCGTGACACGATCGCCGCCTTGCCCAACGACAAGCAAACCTATGCTGTCGAATATCAGTTGATTGATAAAGCCGGCCAACCCGTATGGGTACTGGAAAACGGCATGGTGGTGCGCGATGAAGACGGCACCATATTGTGGATTGATGGTGTGATGATCAACATCACCAATCGCAAAGAGATGGAGTCTGAACTGTTAAATGCCAAACGCATTGCCGAAGAAGCGGTCGAAACCAAAGCGGCATTCTTGGCCAATATGAGTCACGAAATCCGCACGCCCATGAACGCGATCATCGGTTTTACCAATATTTTGCTCGAATCACCAATGGGCAGCGAGGATAGACGTCACCTGGAAACCATATCTAACGCGTCTCGCTCTTTACTTCATCTTCTCAATGATATTCTCGACAGCGCTAAGTTGGAAAAAAGCAAGCTCGAAGTCGAACCTGTGGTGTTTCATCTTGCGGATTGTGTCGATGGCGTCATCTCTACGTTATGGCTTAATGCGAAAAACAAAGGCATTGAGCTCAACCTGCATATTGATGACCGCGTGCCAGCCATTGTCTTCGGCGCAGAAGACCGCATCCGCCAAGTACTGATGAATTTAGTGGGTAATGGCATTAAGTTTACCGAAGAGGGCAGTGTCACGCTTAACATCGCGCCCACTGAGCAGAGCGATGTGATGCGTTTCAGCGTGATGGATACCGGTATCGGCATTGCGCCTGACAGGGTTGACGCGATTTTTGATCCTTTTACGCAAGCCGATGCTTCCATGAGCCGTCGTTTCGGTGGTACGGGGTTAGGGACCAGTATTTCTAAGCAGTTGGTTGAACTAATGGGTGGAGAGATTCACGCCACCAGTGAACTCGGAAAAGGAAGTTGTTTCTACTTCGAACTGCCACTGCCCAAAAGTGAACGGCTGCCGCGCGCGGACGTTCACTCGCAAGTGATGCTGCCAAGCCAGCGAGTGTTAGTCTGTGATGATATTGAACAAAACGTGACGCTGCTTTCTCTGCTTCTTGAACGGGCGGGTCATCAAGTTTGGGTCGCGCGCGATGGTGTTGAAGCGGTTCAGCAATACCAAACGCACAGCATTGATTTGATACTGATGGACTTACAAATGCCGCGCCTCGATGGCCTACAAGCCAGCCGTCAGATCCGTCAATGGGAACGCGAGCAAGACAAGCCCCCTGTTGCGATTATTGCTCTGACTGCCAGTGTCTTGACCGAAGACAAGCGCCAAGCGCAAGAGGCGGGTATGAATGGCTTTGCCAATAAGCCGGTTGATTTTAACCGTTTGAGCGCAGAAATGGCGCGCGTGTTAAAGGTTGAATCACAGGTCAGTATCCCATCGTTGCCTGCAGAGTCGTCTGGCAAAGAGAGCCGTGATCAGGCGATGATTCATTGGCAGAAAGCACTGACGCTTTGGGTGGACGAGGCGCTCTACTTAGCGGAACTTGGCAAGATGCTGGACAAGCATGAGGGGCTTCCGAGTGCCTTGGCGCAGTCACTGCAAAACCAAGACTGGCGGGCTGTGCGTTCGCAAGCCCATGCACTCAAAGGCGTGTGTGGCAACTTGGCTTTAATGGCGCTGCACCAACTCTTTGCCCAGATAGAGCACGCCGCTATACACCAAGACCACGCGAAAGCGCTGCCATTGATTGGCGATCTGTCGCTCTGTTGGCACAAGGTCAAGCAGGAGCTCGATAGCCGCATTGCACTGAGTCAAACCGATACCCAGGTGAAAGAAATAACGTTCGATGACGCGTTGCCTGCCGATGAGGTTGAGCGTCTATTAACAGAGTGGCGAGCGGCGACCCACAGTGGTGAATTACGTGAGGATATTGGTGAAACGCTTCGCAGTCGCGCGCCCGACAAACTGCAAAAGCCGATCATCGATGCCATGAACGCGATCGACGAGTTTGAATTTTCCAAAGCCAGCGAGCATATCGACTTGGCGTTAACCTACCTAGCTGAATAAGGAACGCTGTGACGATGACATCATTAACGCCAGAGCCCCTCACACGTCATACCCCGGTGATGCGTTCGGTGCCAAGATTACTGATTGTGGACGATGAACCCGCCAACTTGAAAGTGATGAAACAAGTACTGCATAGCGATTATCGGCTCTCCTTTGCTCGCAGTGCCAAAGACGCATTAAGTTTGCTCGAGCAAGAGAAGTTTGACCTTATTTTGCTTGATGTGATGATGCCTGAGATGACAGGGTTTGAGCTTTGTCAGCAACTGAAAGCGAACCCCGATACGGCAATGATACCGATCATTTTTGTCACCGCGCTCAGTGACAGCATTGATGAGGAGACCGGTTTTAACCTCGGCGGAGTCGATTACATTGTTAAGCCTATTGTCCCTGCCATTGTGCGTGCTCGAGTTAAAACGCAGTTATCTATGGTCAAAATTGATGTACTCAAAGCGACGCAAATTGACTTAATTCAGCGCTTAGGCCGCGCCGCTGAATACCGAGACAATGAGACCGGGATGCATGTACTGCGCATGAGTCATTATGTGAAAACTCTGGCGCTTGCGATCGGTTTTGATGAAGAAGCGGCAGACGAACTACGCATGGCAGCATCGATGCACGACATTGGAAAAATCGCGATTCCAGATCGTATTTTGCTCAAGCCGGGTCGATTGGAACCAGAAGAGTTTTCGTTGATGCAGACGCATGTGGAAGCAGGGGTACGAATCTTGGAAAACCCGCGCTCTCCGCTTATCGCCCTCGCTCAAAGTATTGCGCTTAACCACCATGAAAAGTGGGATGGAACCGGATACCCTAAGGGATTAAGCGGTGAAGCGATTCCGATAGAAGGACGCCTAGCGGCAATTGCGGATGTGTTTGATGCCCTGACCAGTGAACGCCCATACAAGAAAGCCTGGCCGGTCAGTGATGCTGTCGCCCTAATTCAAGAGCAAGCCGGAAAACATTTTGATCCACAACTGGTGCCCGTATTTATGGACCAGTTACCGAATATTCTGGAGATCAAAGAGCGGTTCATCGATTGATGTCGGCTCGCTATATGTTTCCTCACTTTGGTGCAAACACAATCCTATTCGGCAGTTTGTGGGGCAAGTATCATTTGGCTTCGCTTTCGCTTTCATTTAAGTGATTGATATAATTAGATAAAGAAAAGTTGGCTTGTTGGTCAGCTTTTTGCTCACTCCTTGCAGAGTCAATGACACACTGCAAGGAGCATTCATGTCACTTCCTATTATCGATATTTCTCCGCTCAACTCTGATGATCGCCGCGACTGGGGCCCAGTCATCGATCAGATAGATCAAGCTTGCCGAGAGCTCGGCTTTTTTTATGTAGTAGGACATGGCATTCCTCAAACTCAGTTTAATCAGATTGAACACTATGCACGCTCGCTGTTTTCCCTACCACAAGAGGAGAAACAAGCGATATCGATTGAGCACAGTATGAATCACCGTGGGTGGGGGCGCTTGAGCGCCGAGAAACTCGATCCACTCGGCGAGTTGGATTGCAAAGAGTCGTTTGATATGGCGCTCGACCTCTCGCCCTATCATTCGCAAGTCGCGCATTGTCCAAAGCTTTATGGCCCCAACCAATACCCCTCGATTGAAGGTTTTACCCAGGCGATGAATCAGCATTACAGCCTTACGTTAGATGTCGGCCTTAAGTTGCTCAAAGCGATGGCAATTGCACTGAATGAGCCAGAACATTTCTTTACCCAATATTTTACGTTACCTATCTCTGTGTTGCGTATGTTGCACTACCCAAGTCAAGAACCTTCAACCAACACGGTGGGCAATGGGGCGGGAGCCCACACGGATTACGGCTGTATCACATTACTTTACCAAGATGCGAGCGGTGGTTTACAGGTGCTGAATAAGCAAAATCAATGGATAGACGCCACGCCCGTCGAGGGAAGCTTTGTCGTGAATATTGGCGATTTAATGCAGCGCTGGACGAATGATATTTATCGCTCCACTAAGCATCGAGTCGCGAGTCCGAGCAATGGCAAGACGCGTTTTTCCATGCCATTTTTCGTCGAGCCAGACTTTGACACCCCAGTGACGACGCTAAAGTCATGCCTCGCTGAAAAACAAGGGCAGGGTGGCTACCCTTTGATCACGGCTGGGGATTGGATTCTGTCACGCTTTGCGGATACCTATGAGTACCGACGTGAAGGGACATTCAGCACAGAACGTTGACTTTGATCTGGAATTTTTAACTTTCTATTGGTTTAAATTTAATTGTAACAATCAGAGACTACGCTTTCTGCAAAATTTAACACTGCCAACGAGCAGTGGCTAACAACGTCAATCCGAAAAATATAAGAAACCGTTATGCCAAGAACACCACACCCAGCCGACATGGAAATCATCAAGTTGCTTCAGCAGCAAGGTTGTATCAAGAGTGAAGCGATGCAACGCCTCAAACGCGAGGTGTATCAACTTCAACCTGAAGAGATTTCTAAGGTGAAAAACTACGCCGATCATTTTGGTCTCCGTGCGAAAGAGCAACTTATTGATGAAATCCTAGAATTGCGCCGTGATGAGCTACTGACTCAGTTGGCGGAGGCGTAAGTAGGACCCGAGGTTTGGCGATTGCAGTGGTGGGCGTTGTAAAGCATAAATGTGAAACCTGTCGCAAATGTGACGTCACGTTGAAATATTCCAAAAAGTGATTGAAAAGATGAATATTTCTTGAGTGTAGAGGTAGCGATTGCTAGGTTGGGACTTAGCGTTTTCATACAGGGATACCCTGGGTCTTAAAAGGAAGGCATCGTGCTACTTACCTCATTGCCTATGCTTATCGCATCAAGCATCAGTTTAGTTCTGAGCTTCTTTTTTGTGATGCTGTATAACCGGCTTCAATCTCGTTACGAGGAAAATGTTCATTACTATCGAATATTTTCCTTAACGGCTTTAGCTAGCGGACTGTTCCTTGGTGCGTTTGCCATTCTGCTGAACGTTAGCGACAATCTGGTTTTGCTGAATATTTTTAACCGAGTCGCCATCGTGACTTCAATGTTTACGATTGTGCTCGGTCTGCATTTTTACATCGCTTTCTTTGACTATAAGGCTCCGACGCCATTGAAGCTTGCCTACGCGATATGTGGTCTGTTTTCATTGATGGCGGTGGTTCCGAGTCCATACTTTCTGGACAATCAATTTTACGTGACATCCAGTTACTACACCGGACTTGTGTTTGGGCCTCTGTTTGAGCTTTGGGGCGCGTGGATATTACTGCTAGCGATGTATTGTATGATCGTTCTATTTCGCGTTTACCTAAGGCAAAGGGCTAAGCGACAAGAAGACGATTTGCGTACGTTAAGAATGTTGTTGGCCGCCAGTGCGATTTGGATGTGCACTGGCGTCAGTGACACGTTGACCGCGATAGAAGTGCTCGATATGCCACCCTTGACTTGGATAGGCTCGTTCCTGCTGACTTGCTGCATTACATGGATATTGGTCCTCCATATCGACGAGCTATACAGTGAGCGCCAAGAGCTCAGCACCCGTCTGATGTTTGACCATCTAACACAAGCGTATTCGCGTAGTTATTTTGAAATTCGTTTGGCCGATGAAGTTTCACGCAGTCGAAAGGCGAGCGAACATCGTTTTTATCTCTGTATCTTTGATATCGATGATTTCAAGGCGATCAATGATCATTATGGGCATACGAGCGGTGATGGGCTACTTAAGGACATCGCCCGTATTACTCGAGATACGATCAGACCGACAGACTGTTTTGCTCGTTTTGGAGGTGATGAGTTCGTGATACTGCTGGCGGGTCTATCAAATGACGAAGAAGCCGTGGCCATTGTCGAGAGAATTCGCCAACGCATTGCTCAGGCGGAGTTTGGGCAAGAAGGGGGGCGCTTTCACGCTTCCTGCTCGTTTGGGATTGTCAGTAGCGTGGGTCCGCAGTTGCATTCAGAGGATTTGCTCAATGACTTGCTCACCTATGCTGATGAAGCCTTATACCAGTCTAAGTTCCAAGGTAAAAACGTGACGAGCTTGGCTGCGATACCAGTCGCGTCTACTGTGTAAATTAATGTAAATAACACTCGTTTTTGTCCAATAGCGACTATCTTACTTCTTGAACGATCGTTTCAAATGACGAACGTTATCAAATAACTATTGCTTCAAGTAACTATCGCTTCAAGTAATAACAGTCAATGAGGAAGATAAGGATGTCAAACATCATCGGTGAAAAGGTCACAGCGCCTGTGGCGCCTAAAGCAATTCCGCAAGAAGCATTTGATTGGTACGACGAATACGCACATGGATTGATAGACAGACGAGAATTCATGAGACGTCTCTCTGGTCTTGTTGCATTAGGCTTTACGATGTCGGTCTTAACGTCAGCACTGACACCGAACTATGCACTGGCAGAGCAGGTGTCGTTTAACGATCCCGCAATCAAAGCCAGCTACGTCAAGTTTGATTCACCGAATGGTCACGGTGAAGGGCAAGGGTATTTGGTCGTGCCACGAGAGTTGGTAGGCACCGCGCCTGTCGTACTGGTTGTGCATGAAAACCGTGGGCTTAACCCATACATTGAAGACGTCGCGCGAAGATTGGCCGCGAAAGGTTTTATCGCCTTTGCTCCCGATGCACTCTATCCGTTGGGCGGTTATCCAGGAAATGACGATGAAGGCCGCGCGATGCAAAAGAGTTTAGATAGAGAGAAGATTGAAGCGGACTTCCTAGCTGCTGCGAGCTTCTTGAAATCGCATGAGCTAAGTAACGGAAAATTAGGGGCGGTCGGTTTTTGTTTTGGCGGCTACATAGTCAATATGCTGGCTGCGACCATTCCTGAGCAGTTGGATGCAGGGGTGCCTTTTTATGGTACACCTGCAGCGGAATCTTTGATCCCGAAGGTGAAAGGGCCGTTGATGATTCAGTTCGCGGGTCTTGATGAGCGTGTCAACGCAACTTGGCCGGAGTACGAGAAAGCGCTTAAGGCCAATGGGGCGAACTATCAAGCCTACGTTTACGAGGGCGTGAATCACGGATTTCACAATGACTCCACCGGACGTTACGCCGAAAAAGAAGCCGAGCTCGCTTGGCAGCGAACATTGGAATTCTTTGATCAACACCTTAAAGCGTAAAGATCACACATAAACGCCGTCACAGGGTAAACCCTGTGACGGCGTTTCATTTTGCGTGAGTACTATCTACAGGTATCGACTTCTCAGGTGATTTTGGAAAAACTGAGCGTTCAACACTTCGCCTGTTGCCGATTTAACCAGCTCATCGGTTGTCAGTAAGCTGCCTTTGCTCCAGATGTTATCGCCCAGCCAAGTAAAAATAGGCGTGAGATCACCAGAGTGAATGGCTTCATCCACATTTACGGTTTTCTTCATCGCTGCCATAAACTGCGCCGCGTACATGGCACCTAACGTGTATGATGGGAAGTAGCCGAAGGCGCCATCTGTCCAGTGAATGTCTTGCATGCAGCCATTGTTGAAATTACCGGCGGTAGAAAGGCCGAGATACTGGCGCATTTTTGTGTCCCAGAGCTCTGGAACATCTTGATGGGAAATATCACCATTGATCAAATCACGCTCGATCTCATAGCGTAAAATGACGTGAGCCGGATAGGTGAGCTCGTCGGCATCAACCCGGATAAAGTCTTTTTTGACGCGAGTGTAAAGCTTTTGAAAGTTCGCTTGACTAAAGAGCGACGTATCGTGTCCGGAGAAGTGTTGGGTGGCAAGTCGTGATAGATGGGCAATAAACGCATCACTGCGGCCCACTTGCATCTCGAAAAACAGTGATTGAGACTCATGAATCCCCATTGAGCGAGCTTCACCGGACGGCAATCCTGCTAGCGCTTTGGGTAAACCTTGCTCATAACGGGCGTGGCCTGTTTCGTGAACGATGCCCATGAGCGATTGTACAAATTCGTTTTCATCGTAGCGGGTGGTAATTCGCACATCTTGCGGTACACCACCACAAAAAGGGTGGACGCTCTCATCCAATCGGCCATGGTCGAAATCGAATTGCAGTAGTTTCATCACATCCAGCCCGAGCGCTTTTTGTTGCTCGGTAGGGAAATGGCCAGTTGGGGTGAGGTAGTGCTCAGAGGACTGCTTTTCGATCACCTCATCGATCAAGGCAGGTAGCCAGCTTTTTACATCGGCAAACAGCGTATCGAGTGACGCTGACGTGGTGCCCGGCTCGTAAATGTCGAGCATCGCATCATAGGGTGTCGATCCGTTGGCATCGGCACGAATTTGCGCCTCTTCTTTGGAAAGTTTAACGACTTCTGCCCAGTTTTTCTCAAACCCGATCCAGTCGTTTTGGCCACGCTGGGTACGCCAAGCGTGTTCACATTTCGAGCCCGCTAGGGATTTGGCCTGCACCAGTGCTTCAGGCAGCAAATTGGCTTGTTGCCACTGGCGTTTAAGCTCTCGCAGTGTGGCGCTCTCTTCAACGCTGAGCGTTTCTGTTTCTGCTTCGGCAAACCAATCCGCGAGCTGTGGCTGGGTATGCAATTGATGAATATGCACGGATAGCTCGGCCATTGCCTCTGAGCGAGCTTGATTCCCTCCGCTCGGCATCACTGCCGCTTGGTCCCATCCACAGATGGCCGCTAAGTGATTAAAACGAGAAATTTTTTGGGAATGCTGTTTGAGTTTGTCGAATGCGCTCATGACCACACCTTAGGTGACTGGGAAAACCAAAATCTTAACAACCTCCTCAGCATTGACCAAGAGGTTTGCGTTCAATAATTGCAGCAAGAAGCATAATCATTGCTTATTTTGGCGGCCTTGCTATAAGATGGCGATCTTTCCTGAGATGACCTGGTTATATCTCGCGCTGACTGGAGCCTCTGCTCCCCAATAATAAGGACCTGCAATGATCAACAATATGGAAGCGTTTTTGGTCGCCATCACCATTTTGACGCTAACCCCAGGGCTCGATACTGCGCTTGTGATTCGTAACTCGTCGCGTGGCGGCTTTTCCGATGGTGTATTAACTAGTTTGGGGATTTGCTCGGGCTTGTTTGTCCATGCCACCTTTTCTGCTATTGGTATCTCGGCGGTCTTGGCGCAATCGGCTGAGCTATTTAGTGCGGTGAAAATGGTCGGCGCGGCCTATTTGATTTGGCTAGGTGTGATGTCTATTAAGGGGCTCTTCAATGGACAATTGGATGCGGGGATCGCGGTGCAAACGGTGGCGCACACCAAAGCGACGGCGTGGCGCTCACTGCGAGAAGGCTTCTTGTCGAACGTGCTGAACCCTAAAACGGCGGTGTTTTATCTGGCGTTTTTACCGCAGTTCATCAATCCAGAGGGGTCTGCGTTTGTGCAGTCATGTGTGATGGCTGCGATCCATTTTGTGATTGCGATGGTGTGGCAGTGTGGATTGGCGGGCGTGCTGACTCGGGCTAAATCTCTACTTCGCAGTGCGCGTTTTAATCGCTGGATGGAAGGGACCACCGGCGCGGTTCTTATTGCGCTTGGTGTTAAACTGATGATTGAAAAACCGCAGATTTAAAGAGAATTTAATCTATACACAATGTATTAGAAATCACAGTGGATTAGAAATGAAAAAGCCCGCGCTTGCTAGAGCGCGGGCTTTTTGATCACGTCACCTTACACGGTGGCTTTGGCACTGCTACCCACCGACAGCGCAGCAAAGTACTGTTTAGTCTCTTCGACCACAATGTGGCGCAGCGCAATCAAGCCGATAAGGTTAGGAATGGCCATTAGTCCGTTGACGATGTCGGCGATGATCCAAATCATATCGAGGTGAAGGAACGCACCAGAAGCGACCAGAGCGACAAAGATGACTTTGTAAGGCAGCACAGCCTTAGTACCTAGTAAGAACACAACGCAACGTTCGCCGTAGTAGTTCCAGCCTAAAATAGTCGTAAAGGCGAAGAAAATCAGGCCAATGGAGACGAGCAGTGGACCTAGCGTGTCGGCGTTAAGTCCGACGGCAAAGGCGTGAGTGGTCATGGCCGCGCCAGCAAAATCACTTTGCCATGCGCCAGTCAGGATCAAGGCAAGGCCCGTCATGGTACAGATGATGATGGTGTCAAAGAAGGTGCCGGTCATCGAGATCAGACCTTGCTTGACGCAAGAGTCGGTCTTCGCTGCTGCGGCGGCCATCGGTGCGCTACCTAGGCCAGATTCATTCGAGAACACGCCGCGGGCAATCCCAGATTGAATCGCCAGCATAATGCTTGCCCCTAGGAATCCGCCTGTCGCTGCGGTTGACGTAAAGGCAGAGACGACCACTAATTCAACGGCAGAAAAAAGCTGAGCAGAATTCATGATGATGACACTCAAACACGCCATCACATAGAACAGAGCCATCATAGGCACCACTTTTCCTGCGACTTTCGCAATCGACTGAATGCCACCTAGCGTTACAAAAGCGACCAATAGCGTCAGTATGACCGCAGAGACCTCACGGGATACGCCAAACGAGATTTCAGAAGCATCCAAAATGGCGTTGACCTGCGGGAAGGTGCCGATACCAAAACAAGCCACACCGAGAGCGAAAATGGCAAACAGCACGGCTAAGGTTTTAGAACCGACACCATATTGCAAGTAGTACATCGGTCCGCCGACCATCTGGCCTTTAGCATCCACTTTGCGGTATTTCACCGCGAGTAGACACTCAGCGTACTTAGTGGCCATGCCAAATAGGGCCGCCAACCACATCCAAAATAGTGCGCCGGGACCACCCAGTTTGATGGCGGTGGCGACACCAACGATGTTGCCCGTACCTATGGTGGCGGACAGGGCGGTACACAGTGCAGCAAAGCTGGAAATATCCCCTTGCTTGCCGGAGTCTGATTTGCTGAACACCATTTTCAGTGCCGTGGGAAGGTGTCTAAACTGGAGTAAACCTAAACGAAAAGTGAAATAGACACCGGTACCCACCAACAAAATCAGCAGGGGCGGTCCCCAAACGAAATTGTCGATAGTGATCAGTAAAGATTGTAGGTTATTCATGGGTTCCCCTTAAATTGATAATGCTTAAATAAGGAGAAGAGGGAAAAGCCGAGATCGATGATCTCAAAAACGATAGACAGGAAGCTACCGAATAACGGGTCTTTTCACTCCTCTGTCCTTTTGCCTGAGAGTTTCACCTAAACATAGGCTTGCTCCTTCGGCGACCACTTTCTACAACAAGGTAGAGCGGTTCTCTCCAGAGGTTCCTCCAACTACAGTCCTCGCTACCTAAGTAGCACCTGAAATAGTTAATTCTTCGGCGGGTTATCTTAACTAAATGTTAAAATTTAGTTATTAACCACTCTCCTGCAGTCTTCATTGGAACAATCGCTCAATGTGTTGAGCAAAAGATGGTCAATAGTTCTGAGCTATTGACGCGAGAACTGTAACACTTTTTTTTGTGAGATCAAGCGTGTTTTTGCACTTGTGATCGTTTTAAGGGGGGAGGGTACGGAAAACGCCGAAAGTACGGTGAATTGGGGGCAAAAAAAATAGCGCTCAACAGCGCTATTTTTTGAACAATCAAAAATGAAAGCTTAGAAGTAGTTGGCGTCTACCAGCTCGCCGATCTCCACTTTGGTCACTTCTTCGCGTTTTTCTAGCCACGCGCCAACCAAAGCTTGTTGCTCTGCCGTCGCATTGCCGTAGCGGGCCACACTGCATAGGAAACCGTCAAATGTCTCAAGGCCACCACCGCCGAAGCACAAACCAAGGCTGTCGATGTAGTCAATAAAATCATCCACAAACTGGTCGTAGCGGTCGAAATCTTGAATGTTGGTTTCACAACGAATCTCGAAACCCAGTACGGCAAATTCGCCGAGGAACAATTTCTTCTGAATACGACGTTTTTTCTTCTCTAACTGATACGGTTTCATGTTTATCTCCCATTTGGTGTCGCGCTCTTTATACCCCAAAAGTGCAGCTTGCCCAAATGAATCACTCATAAAAGGCATTAAGCGCGGATAATTTGCGCACTCACCTAAGTAAACAGAATAAAACTACCGGGCGCTGACCAAAACGCGCGAAAAAATGGTATAAATGAAAAGGTTATCAAGTTGCCCCCAAGCATGTGGGTACAGCTAAGGAGAGGCTATGACAAGATTGTTGGCGATTGCCTTTTTGGTCGCATTGGCATTTGTGTTGATCCGCTATCGCACGAGCGAAAAACTGCAAAAAGCAGTGGTGGTGACGTTGATCTCAGGGTTTTTAATTTATACCGTGACACTCGTAATCACTGAGTTGATTCGCTAGTGGAGCAGGAGTCATACGTGAATAAACAGACAGACGTAGATAATGATGATGTGGTCGTTATCGAACAACGCGACAAGCGAACCTACCTCTATATTGCGATTGCTGGCGTATTGGGTATCGCACTGGGTGCATTAATTGGCTCGAGCGTGACGGCGTCAAAGTGGCAACAGACATACCACGCGTTGGAATCGCAGTATCAAACGCTTGTGTCAGACAAAAAACAGCTCGTGGTGACGGTGGAAGAAAAAGTCGCCAACGTTGACGTTGAAGTGCAGCAAAAGCTGGAACAAGCGATTGAAGAGCAAAAAGCGCAGTACGAGGCATCAATCGCTCTGCTTGAATCGCAAGTGGCGGAGCTGGAAAAGGTCAACCTGTCCCTAGAGCAACAAGTCGGCGAGCAGAAATCACAGTTAGCGGATGTCGCGGGTGAAAATGCGCAGCTTAATCGCCAAGCCGATATGCAGGCAACGATGTTTGAGCGTTCGCGTGAGCTCTTCCAACAAGAACTAAGAGTCAAACAAGAATTAGCCGCATTGCAAAGAGAGCGCGACGAGTTGGAGCCAAAGTTGGCCTCACTGAAGAAAGCGTGTGACACCTTTTTAGAAGGCACCTCTTGGGAAGCGAAATCGGATGCGTGCGACAAACAAGATGCCGCCAATTCTCGTTTGAGTCAAATCAACCAGATGATTCGTGTCCATCAAATGGATCTTGAAGAGATGAAAGCGATGGCAGAGCAGCTTGGGCTGTAAAGTTATCCCTACATTCATGTAAAGAGGAAGCGGTGAACCCCTTCCTCTTTTTTGTATCTGCTTGTTCGACAAAGGTATTGGATTGACGAAAAAGTGTGGAAATTATGGAACAAAGTCGCTATAAATTTTAAATCACCCACGGATTAGGGATGGCAGTGCAAGAGAATTTATTCAATCGGTCGATCGGAATTGCGATTAAAGTGGCTTATGTTCTCTCTATTGCCCTGATTTCTCGCACCCTGCTACTCGAACACGAGATGGGCAGAGCGGCGTATTTACTCTTTCCCCTCCTAATGATTTATGCTTTGTTCACTCAATCTGAGCAGAGTAAGCGTATCTGCGCGCTGTTAGCGGCGAGCCTGATTTTTATCGGTGGGCTGATTGAACCGTTAGAGATGGATGCCATCGAAGAGAGCTTCATTTTACTTCCACTCTGTTTCATCGTCCTATTTCCCGGGTCGTTTTGGCCTCTGGCTATCGCGGCATTACTGATTGTCAGCTATCTTCACACTCTAGATCCTGATGTCTTTGATGAGTTTATCGAAGACGCCATAGAAGTGGGCGCGATCACCGTCTTCGCTACCCTGATGACGTATTACATCAAGAAAACCCAGCAACAAGCGCTGGCCTTTAAAAAAGACAGCTTCACCGATTACTTGACCAAATTGCCCAATATTAATGCCTTCTATGCGGCGGTATCGGCTATGAACGCGAGTAATGCACACTGTTTTGGGGTATTGCAGATTGGTCTGCACAATTTTAAAAGCGTCAATGACAAATTGGGCTATCGCAATGGTGATGAACTGTTGCAATCTTTCTCTAGCCACATAAGCGGCTTAATAGAAAGCCAAGCTCAAATGTATCGTATTGCGGGCGATGAATTTGTCGTGCTGGTGGAAAATGTCCATGTAGAGCGAAAGCTGCAAACGGTGCTAGACACCATTCTTACCAAACACAGCAAGCTGTTTGTGGTCGGCGACACGACCTATCGGCTGAATTTTTGTGTGGGGGTCGCATTGGCCAAGCACGCGAATGGAGTGGTGAGTCTGTGGGGGAAAAATGCGAATTTGGCACTCTATCGCGCGCTATCCCAAGGGCCCGGGTCCGTCGTTTGGTATGATGACCAACTGCTCGATGAGACGATTCGTCAGCATCAGTTAGAGTCGGAGATGAAGCAGAGCCTGCAATTGGGCCATTTCGTGCTGCATTATCAGCCTAAGGTCTCTATGGTCAGCGATCGCGTGGTAGGGGCCGAGGCGCTGATTCGTTGGTCACACCCCCGACTTGGTATGATTTCGCCGTTCGAATTTATCCCGATTGCAGAGCGAACTGGGTTTATCGTGCCTCTTGGCCGTTGGGTGATTACGCAAAGCATTAAGCAGGTGAAAGCTTGGCATGACTCTGGGCTACCGATCCTTGTGTCGATTAATGTCTCTACCGTTCAGTTTGCCCATGATGACGTTGCCAGTTTTATCATCGACGCGCTCGATAACGCCCAGTTGCCTGGAGAGGCGCTGCAAATTGAAATCACAGAATCGACCTTAATGAGAGAGCCCGAATATGTGGTGGAAGCGTGTGAACGCCTGCGAGAGCGAGGGATGTCGGTGGCCATTGATGACTTCGGGATTGAATACTCGTCGCTCAACTACTTGAAGCGTTTGCCCATTGATGTACTTAAAATCGATAAGTCATTTGTTGATGATTGCACCACTGACATCACCGATCACATGTTGGTGCGAACCATTATTCAGATGGGGCAAAACCTAGGCAAATCGATCGTGGCAGAAGGTGTTGAGACCTCTGAGCAATTATCTCTACTGTTTAATGAAGGGTGTGATGAGTATCAAGGCTACTTTTTCTCAAGACCGCTGGACGCACAGGCCTTTTACGATAAAGTGACCCAATCCAACGCCCACTGATCTTTGTTATGACTCTTCAAGCTGACCTCGTGACACTCGCGCTGCCCTCATTGGTGCAAAAACTGGGAA
Source organism: Vibrio sp. R15-SG3-ISO1A (assembly GCF_059833955.1). Lineage (NCBI taxonomy): Bacteria > Pseudomonadati > Pseudomonadota > Gammaproteobacteria > Vibrionales > Vibrionaceae > Vibrio > Vibrio sp. R15-SG3-ISO1A. The sequence goes on along the minus strand of NZ_JCBDGH010000031.1, from coordinate 25,674 downwards.
GAGAGAAGTGTCAAAGCCTCAAACGACTCGCGCAGCAGCACCACTGTGTGTTGAGCCGTGTTAGGCGTTCACGCCACTGGCAGTTGGTGGGGGAAGAGGGGGCGCTCAATGCACTCTGTCATGAATTGCTTAGCCGCGAAGATAGTAACGAAGATTATGCCTACGTCAGGCAAAAAATTGAGATGCTCATCAATGCGCGAGTTGGCGCGCGTGCCCCTGCGCCGTTGCCACTCAACATCCAGCTTGCTCAGCTTATCACCGGCAATCCCAATATCACCTTAACGGAATTGATGGAGAAAACGGACTGCACACTCGCTCAAGCGAGGGCCGCCCGTTTTCAAGAGGAGTCTTGGTAACGGCTGGTGCGTTATTGATCGTCGTCTTTTTGTTTCACTCGAGTGACCAGCAATTGGTCTACTTTATGGTCATCGATGTCGACCACCTCAAATTTGTAGCCAGAGTAGGTCACCGAATCAGTGCGTCGCGGAATTTTCTTTAACATAAACATCATAAATCCGGCGATGGTTTCGTAGTTTTGTGAATGGGGCAGTTCGTCAATTTGCAGTGTGCGCATCACATCGGTGATCGGCGTGACACCATCGACCAGCCAAGAATGCTCGTCACGGGCGACAATTTGCTCTTCCCCTTCGGCCAACACCCAACTGCCCATCACGGCGCTTTGCAAGTCATTGAAAGTCACAACGCCCATGACCAAGGCGTATTCGTTCATCACCACAGAGAAGTCGACGCGATTGGATTTAAAGTATTCCAACGCTTCCGATAGGCTCAAGGTGTCGGGGATGATGGGGCAGGTTTGCACCACGCTGCTACTTTTAAGATCCAACGTTTGCTCATTGATGAGGCGGATCAACAGTTCGGTTGAATTGACAAAGCCTTTGATTGCATCGAGTTGGCCATCACAGACTAAAAATTTGTGATGAGGATTGTCGGCGATCTTGCGCTTAAGCATGGTTTCATCGTCATCAAGTGAGAGAAACGCAATGTCTTCACGCGGCGTCATGGCAGACGTAACGGGGATCGATTGCATCTGAAACACGCTTTCCATCATTTGCTGCTCGTTGGTATCGAGGACGCCTGCTTCGGCTCCTGCATCCATGACGGCGTAGATGTCATCACTGGTGATGTCATCATTGCGTTCGGCAGGGACGCGCAATAGGCGAAAAATCAGCGTCGCCAAACCGTTAAATACTAGTATGATGGGTTTGAGGATCAGAATGCACACCAAGAGTGGTTTCACGAGGGCCAACGCGACGGTTTCCGGCATCGCCATCGCAATGCGCTTAGGCATCAGATCGGCGAACAAGATAAACAGGCTAGTGACCAAGGTAAAAGAGAGCACAAAGCTGGCCTGCGCGATCCACGCAGCGGGCACCCAGTGGCTCAACATAGCGGCGATATACGGGGTAAACGCCGATTCACCGACGATACCGCCCATGATAGCCACGGCATTGAGGCCAATTTGCACTACGGTAAAAAAGTTACCCGGATGGGTTTGTAGCCCGAGGACTAAGGTCGCGCGGTGATCGCCATCGTCAGCGAGTTGGCGCAGACGAATTTTACGCGCCGCAGCCAACGAGATTTCTGACATGGAGAAAAAGCAACTGGTTAAGATCAGCGCCATGATAATGGAGAGATTTTCAAGTAGACTCATGGAGGCTATCCGAATAGAAAAGTTGCGCCATTCTAGCCACAACTGACCACGATATTGGGAAAACTTCCACGAAATCATTTTGTCGTGACGATAACGGCTCTAGCGCTTTATCGTCCTCGCCTTATCAACTAAGCTTGATAGAAAATTCTGCAGGATAAGTGAATGAAATATAGCTTTAATTTCGAAGATGCGAGTCAGATATTTGTCGGCGCCTTTGCGCTTGCTGTGCCGATTTCGTTCTCTGAAGAGGCGTGGCGTTTGGGTGAAACCTTACCGCCGCTCAATTTGTTTCTCCTGTTTTCGCTCTCGGTGGTGTTTTTAACCCTGTTTACCTATCAAAGCGTATTCCAAAGTAACGTTCAGACGCGCAAATGGGAGTTTGTTGCGCGCATCGTCGCGGCGTATTTGATTGCGGCGTGTGTGGTCGCCTTAGTGCTGGTCTGTCTGGATAAGTTGCCCCTGATGGAAGACCCCATCACCTCGTTTAAGCGCGTGGTGGTGATCACCATGCCAGCCTCGATGGGTGCCATCGTGGTCGACAGTTTCGATAAGGAGTGATGCATGATACGTTGCAGTGACTATGACTACATTGAAATTGTCTGCCTCTACCGTTATCCCGTGCGTTTAACATTCAAAGATGGCACCGAGATGGAAGGGATTGCGCTGGATACGCGCCGAGATGAGAGCAGGCGAGAGGCCATGCTGGTCAGCATCCATCAACAAGAGTGTTTGGTGGTGCTCGATGAGATCAAACAGTTGTCAGTGCTGGTGGAAAATCCGCATTTTCGCGACATCACATTGAGATAAAGCCCATCCGTTTCCTTACTTGTAGAAAACAGATGGGCTTGTTTGTGCTGTTAGACCGTTTACTCTTGAGTTACGTAGTGCTGAACAAACTCGGTCACTTTTACCATGTCATCAATGGCGATGTACTCTTCTGTCGTGTGCACTTTCGCCATACCCGTTGAGATGTTCACGGTCGTCAGCCCTTTGGCGTTAAAATTGTTGGCGTCACTGCCACCACCGGTGCCTTTGGTGAATGGCTGTGCGCCAATCGCGTTAAAAGAGGCTTTAACCGATTGAATCAATGGTGACGCTTCGTCGATGACAAAGGCGTTGTAAGCACGCGTCGATTCAATCTCAACCTGTGCGCCGTGGGTGTCAGCGGCGCGCTGGAAAGTCTCAATCATATGCTCAACTTGCGCGTCGAGTTTGTCGCCATTGAGCGAGCGCGCTTCTGCCACTATCGTCAGTTCAGGCATCACAATATTGGTGGCGTTCCCCCCTTCGACAACCCCAATGTTGGCGGTGGTCTCTTCATCAATACGCAGCAGCTTCATTTGCGTGATCGCCTCTGCGGCAACTTGAATGGCGCTGATGCCTTCTTCTGGCGCAAGACCTGCGTGTGCAGGGCGGCCGATAAATTTCGCGACGATTTTCTGTTGACCCGGGGCGGCATTGACAATGGTGCCAATCGGGCCGCCGGTATCAAGTACGATGGCGTGGTTGGACTCGATAAAGCTCATATCAAAATGCTCAGAGCCAAATAGGCCACCTTCTTCATGCACGGTGAAAGCAAGCTCAATGGTTTTGTGCGCTTGATTGTGCTCTTTTAGCACGCGTACCGCTTCCATGATAGCGGCAATGCCCGATTTGTCGTCGCCACCTAGGATGGTCTCTCCTTTAGAGCGAATAATGCCGTCTTCAATCACAGGTTCAATACCGATGCCTGGCGTAACGGTGTCCATGTGACAGCTGAACGCGATGCTACCTGCTAGGCTGCCTTCGAATTTCGCATACAGGTTATGACCGTTAGAGATATGAGCAGGGACGGGCAGTTTGTGTACGGTGAAACCGAGCTCGCCGAGCTGCTCTGCTAGGTGTTCAGAAATCTGTTTTTCATTGCCTGTCTCACTGTCGATTTTAACAAGCTCAATAAAATGCTCGACCAAGCGCGATGGGTTGATGTGACTCATGGTCTACCTCATGGGTTGTGGTGAGGGGGATAGATGCGGTTAGCCTAATGAGAGCGAGCGCCATGACGCTGCGCCAAATCAAATCGAAGGCGGATTTGACTCAATCTTGACTTAAGTGGCGAGGAGTTCGCCACTACTTAAGGAAATTTATCACACAAGAGTGATTGTAAAATAATTGTTACTGTTCTTGGGCGGGTTTGGGATAGTTAAATCATGTGTTTATGGTGACTTCATTGTGGTGTTACATTTATTTTACATTTCGAGGTGATTTTTTGAATGGGTGCCAAATCGAGCCTCGATATTTCATTAATCGTATCAATGGGCGAATTTAAAGGCGATAGAGATCAACAACAGGTGAGGATAACACCATGAATACGGCACTAAACCCGTTAGGCACAGACGGATTTGAATTTGTTGAATACACCGCTGCTGATGACAAGGGCATTCAAGATCTGAAAGCGCTGTTTGCGTCACTCGGCTTTGCAGAGGTAGCAAAGCATCGCTCAAAAGAGGCGTGGTTGTATCGTCAAGGAGACGTCAATTTTATCGTCAACGCCGAACCTCACAGTCAGGCTGAGCAGTTCTCGCGCTTACATGGCCCTTCGGTTTGCGGCATGGCGTTTCGAGTCAAAGATGCTGCCAAGGCACTTGAGCATGCGTTAAACAATGGCGCCAAGCGCTATGTCACGGAAATTGGTCCTATGGAGCTCTCCATTCCGGCGGTGTACGGCATTGGTGATAGCTTGCTTTACTTCGTCGACCGCTACCAAGACGGCAGTATCTATGATGTGGATTTCCGATTCTATGCCGATGCTGACGAGCGCATGAACACTATGGATGTTGGGTTGTTTGAAATCGATCACCTCACGCATAACGTTAAGCAAGGCAACATGGACACCTGGGCTGGATTTTACGAACGGATCGGTAACTTTAAAGAGATTCGTTACTTTGATATTGAAGGCAAGTTGACCGGTCTTGTGAGCCGAGCGATGACCGCGCCGTGTGGCAAGATTCGTATCCCAATCAACGAATCGTCTGACGACAAATCGCAGATTGAAGAGTTTATTCGTGAGTACAACGGCGAAGGCATTCAACACATTGCGCTGAGCACCAACGACATCTACCAAACGGTGCAGACTCTGCGCGATCGCGGCATGGACTTTATGCCTACCCCTGATACCTATTATGAAAAAGTGAATCAGCGTGTCGAGGGACACAGTGAAGAGCTCGCACGCCTGCGTGAGCTGCAAATTCTTATCGATGGCGCACCGATGAAAGACGGCATACTGCTGCAAATTTTCACCCAAACGGTGATTGGCCCGGTGTTTTTTGAAATCATTCAACGTAAAGGCAATGAAGGATTCGGTGAAGGCAATTTCAAGGCGCTGTTTGAATCCATCGAAGAAGACCAAATTCGTCGCGGGGTACTGAGTGATGCGTAAATGGATCACCTTTCCGCATCGGGAGGGCGTCTGTTCTAAGCAAGCCCATGCGGATTTTCCTGAAGAGGCCATTTTTGAGCGAGAGTCCGGTCGCAGTGGGTTTTTCGGTCCTGCCAGTCACTTTCATCATCGACACGCGCCGACGGGATGGAGTGAGTGGCAAGGGGATCTTAAGCCACGCGCGTTCAACTTCAATCAGGTAGACAGTGCGCGTCAGTCCTCTCCTTGGCAAGTGCCGAAGCTGTTACACAATCGCCATTGTAAGGTTCGAGTCTGGCGCTGCGAGCAGTCGATGCGTCATTTGGTGCGCAACGCCGATGGTGACGATTTGCTGTTTATTCACCAAGGCAGTGGGGAGCTGTATTGCGACTACGGTCACTTGTCGGTGCGCGAAGGGGATTACGTGATGATTCCACGCTCGACGTCTTGGCGCCTAGAGATCTCAGAACCCATGTTTGTGTTGATGATTGAAAACAGCGATGCCGCCTATTCGCTGCCTGAGAAAGGCATGGTCGGCAATCACGCGGTATTTGATCCAGCAGTGCTCGATGTGCCCAGTATTGATGAGGCGTTTAAAGCGCAGTATTCAGAGCAAACCACAGAGGTACACATCAAACGCCACGAACAGGTGAGTGTGGTGACCTATCCGTTTAATCCTTTGGATGCGATTGGTTGGCATGGCGACTTATCCGTGGTGCGAGTCAACTGGCGTGATATTCGGCCATTGATGTCACATCGTTATCACCTGCCGCCATCGGCGCATACCACCTTTGTCGGTGAGGGATTTGTCGTCTGTACGTTCGTGCCGCGCCCAATTGAAAGCGATCCCGGTGCGTTGAAAGTACCGTTTTTTCATAACAATGATGACTATGACGAAGTGCTGTTCTACCACGCCGGAGATTTTTTTAGTCGCGACAACATCGAAGCTGGCATGGTGACCTTTCACCCCGCAGGGTTTACTCACGGGCCACACCCCAAGGCGTTTCAGGCCGGTCAAGCCCACAAGAAAACCTTCACCGACGAAGTGGCGGTCATGATCGATACCCGACATGCGCTCGACATCGGTCAAGCGGCGAGTGAGGTGGAGAACATTGATTATGTCTACAGTTGGCGTCAGCCCTCGGGCAAGGAGGAAGTATGAAGCTCGCCAGTTTGAAAAATGGAACACGCGATGGTCGCCTTGTTGTGGTTAGCAAGGACTTAAGCCAATATTTGGATGTCTCAGACATTGCGCCGACCTTGCAAGCTGCGCTTGATGATTGGTCCAGCGTGGCGCCACAGCTTGAGACGCAATATCAACGTTTGAACCTAGGCGAAGCCAAAGATTCGCTGACGTTTTCGGCTCAGCAGTGTGAATCTCCTTTGCCACGTGCGTATCAATGGGCCGACGGCTCTGCGTACGTCAACCACGTCGAATTGGTGCGCAAAGCGCGCGGCGCGGAGATGCCGCCCAGTTTTTGGACCGATCCACTGATGTATCAAGGTGGGTCGGATCACTTTATTGGTCCAACCGATGACATCCCACTGGCGGATGAAGCTTGGGGTATCGACTTTGAAGGGGAAGTGGCCGTCATCACAGGTGATGTGTCGATGGGCGTCAGCGCTGAGGAAGCCAAATCTTCAATTCGGTTGTTAATGTTGGTCAATGACGTCTCTTTGCGCGGGTTAATCCCCAATGAGTTAGCGAAAGGCTTTGGCTTTTTTCAATCCAAACCGTCATCGGTGTTTTCTCCGGTCGCGGTCACCCCGGATGAGCTAGGGGAAGCGTGGGATGGCGCAAAGGTGGCGTTGCCGCTGCTAAGCCACTTCAACAACGAACCGTTTGGCTGCCCAAACGCTGGTGTGGACATGACCTTTGAGTTCCCTGAGCTTATCGCGCATGCGGCAGCGACGCGCCCACTGGGCGCTGGAACCATTATTGGCTCAGGCACCGTCTCCAACAAGCAAGGCACGGAATACGGCACGTCGATTATGGAAGGGGGCGTTGGCTATTCCTGCATTGCCGAGTTGCGAATGATTGAAACTATCCGCGATGGTCAGCCTGCCACCGCTTTTATGCGTTTTGGCGATCGCATCAAAATAGAGATGCTCGATGAGCAGGGCGCATCGATCTTTGGCGCCATTGATCAACAGGTTGTGCGCTATGAGTGAGCGGATTCTTTACGATTACTGGCGTTCCTCGGCGGCGTATCGAGTCCGAATCGCACTCAACCTAAAAGGTTTGAGCTATCAGTCACGCCCGATTCATCTGGTCAAAGAGGGTGGTGAGCAGCACAGCGATGCGTATCAAGCGATCAATCCTGCGAAGTTAGTCCCTGTGCTGGTGGAGGGTGATAGGCACATTCACCAGTCACTGGCGATTATTGAGTATCTTGATGAAACCTATCCACACTCAAGATTGATTCCTCCGTCAGGCGACGAGCGATATTGGGTCAAAGCCCTGGCTTTGGATATTGCCGCGGATCTTCATCCCATCAATAACTTGCGCGTGCTCCAGTACCTCACTTCGACATTGCACGTCAGTGAAGAGCAAAAACAGCAGTGGTACCGACACTGGATTGAAGTCGCGTTTGAGGCGCTTGAGCCACGTATTAGCGAGCGTCGCGGCTGCTACTGTGTCGGGGATGAAGTGACCTTAGTGGATGTCTGTTTGGTGCCGCAGGTCTATAACGCACAGCGCTTTGACCTTGATATGCGGCGCTATCCCAACATTGTGGATGTGACGGCGTCACTTGGTAAGTTGGCGGCGTTCGCTCGCGCACGACCTGAGTGTCAAGCCGATGCACCAGAGAACGGTTAAAACGCTAAGATCGTAGAAAACCAGAGACTAAAAAGCCACTCGTTGAGAGTGGCTTGTCATCCTTGAGAGAAGCGCTGATAACTGTCTAACTCACAGTGAGTGTGATAGGCGCTCGCGTTGGCGCAGCTCGGCAAGATTGAATTGACGCACATCCAGTGTCGCGTATTCAAAACACTCTTTGCAAGAGTGGTGGTACTTGCCATCGACATAATCATGCTTCGTGAGTAGGCTAGGCTTTTTACACCAGTCACATACTCCTTCGATCGTAAACATCTCGTTCTCCCCATCTTACCCGAGTCTGTTTTTCTTGCTCAGGTTTATTGTCGGGCGGGATTATGACATACAGAACACGGTTAGGTTAATGATTTGTTATCGAAGTGGGATGGAGATCGATTGCGCGACGCCAAGTTTTAAACGCTTGGTGAAAACTTAAACAGGGTGCGCTGAGAAAATGTAACTATTTGTTAACCTCTTTGATCAGAAGTTTGAGCGCACCGTTAAGACGCTTCATTTCCTCTTCGCTGCCTTTGAGATCCGGGTGATAAATCTTGCTCAATTGCTTGTAACGTACTTTGATTTCACGTTCACTGGGCAATTGTGAGGGCTTGAAGCCAAACATTGCACTGGCTAAGTGAAGCGGTGAAGGCGTCGCAGGTTTGCTCTGCGTTGGACGAGTGGGAGAAACCTTGCTCTGCCCTTGCAGCTTTTTAAATTCGCGGTAGAGGGTTTCAAGCTGGCGCTTTTGCTGCTTGAGCAGAGCATCTTGCTCCTTAACTCTGGTTTGCATTTTAGAGGTTTGAGCATGGCCTTGTTGCTCAGTCGCGGTGCGCTGGCGTAATAAACCTCTTTGCTTGCGCCACAGCCAAATGCACAGGCCACTCGTTAGCAGACAAAAACCCATCAAGCCGAAAAAAACACCATCGTGCTCTTGGCTGGCGTCGATGGTTTGGGCTTGAGGGCTGAGGGTGATGGATTCATCATCAAAGGCAACGTCTAGTTGACTGATGGCCGCCACTTGCTTGGCTCTCCTGGCGTTAAATTGTGCTTCTAAGACGCGGTTGTATCCGTTTTCGGCGTCACTTTGTAAGCTTGGGTCAGTGGCATTTTGCGCAGCGAGTTGAAACCACACCTTGGCAAGATCAAGATTGTCGGGTTGCACTGACAGTTGCTCATAGACTCTGCCAAGTTGCAGCTGAGCTTGAGCGTCATCGGCCAATGCCAATTTCGTAAGCCAGAAGAGCGCTTTTTCTAGGTCGGGTCTGACGCTGTTCTTGTCAAGCGACAAGCTGGCCAATTCAAACGCAGCTTGACGGTTACCCCCTTGCGCTGATGTTTCGAGCCAATAGAGGGCATCATCGATCGTTTGTTGATCGGGGTTTTCTTGTGCAAGGTAAGTGCTGGCGAGTTGGAACTGAGCGTGAACATTGTTCGCTTGGGCCTGCTGCTGAAGCTCTTCAAGCGTATTGGCCCAGAGTGAGGTGCTCAGAATAAGGAAAAGTAAAGCCGCAAATCGAGTCAAAAACAACGTCCGTTTGGTAAAGTTGACCAGTGATACCTTTGATTATACTCAGCCGAGCAAAGATGTGTATGCCTCTTAACCAAGTTGATGAGTGCGCGGCGTCGCTTTTCTCTCATGCCGTTGCCGATCTAGCGTTGAAGCATCGAGCTAGCACACTCTTGGGCTAACGCACTCTTGGGTTAACGCAGTAGTTTTGGCGCTTGTCCACCATCGATCGGGCGATTGACCGATACGGTTCGACCTTTCTTAAGACCCACTTCGTAATCTTCTGTGATGTTTTTCATCGCTTCACGTAACTGCTGCTTGAAGGTTTCACGATCGATGTTTTGAAACTCTTTGTCGATGTAGTCATCGATTTTTTTTGCAGACTCTTCATCTGGAGAGATGATCGGCAGTTTTTCTAGCGCACCTTCCACCCATCCAGACAAAAACGAGTTTACGCGGCGAGTGACTTCGGCGTTAGATGTCCCGGTGCCTGCAAAACTGTTTCTGAAACGACCTGTCTGTTCGTTCATTTCACGGTATACGATGTCAAAAGCGAACGCGGCGAAGATGGCGCGATCCGCTTCGCCAATAAACTCCACGCGTTTTAAACCCTTATGGTTTAACAGCACGGCCTCAACGCCGAATTTGGTGTTGATACCACGGATGATGCGCAGCAGATTCGAGCTGACATTGGCAGGGAGTAAGTGTGTCGATTGGGTTTTGCCCATCTTGATAAACTCGATATCATCCTTGTCGAGACCATATTTGAGCATCAAGCGATGCGCCATCTTGATGGCATTGGCGGCTTCGTTAACGTTGGCTGAGTTTCCGAGCTCCAGACACTTCGCTATTTTTTTTAGGGCTTTTTGTTTATCCATCGACAGCTAAGGGTACCTAATTTAACAAAGTCGGCTATTTTAACGTGTTCTGTCATAAAACGGAAATGGTGATGTAGGAAAACGCCACGGAAAAGTCGATGGCGTTTGAAGAGGGTTAAAAAACCGCTGAGCTGAAAGGTGGCGGATTAGATACCTAATTCGGCGAAGATGTCATCGGCATCGTCGTTTTTATCGGCCGATTTTTTCTCTTTGTCCTGCATCTCTTGGCGCGCTTTCTCTAGGATGCTATCTGGCGTTTCATCGTCGTCGTGGCTTTCAAATTCTTCGAGCTGAATGAACTCAGTCTTATCCATTGCCAACTCTAAGTAGAAGATGTTGCCTTTCTCGGTCGAGAAGGTCACACGTCGCGCTTGAGGGCGATCAAGGTTGGTATCGACCGACAGAATCACTTGTTTGTTGAGTGACAGCATTTTAGGTTGGTTCTGTGTGATGTGGGTTTGCAGATCTTTGCGCACTTGGTTGGTGAACGCACCTACGAGCTGGTTCATCAGCTCACCCAGCACATCGGCCACTTCGTCGGAGGTGTGAGTGACGGCGAGCTCTTCTTCCGGCATCCCCATATTGCGCATGTAGTTGGTGTACACCTCAAGCGCGGCTTTGGCCGTAAAGTTGATCACCACCAACCCAGAAAAACCACCATCAAATAGGACAAAACAACCGAAGTCCGGTTTTAGGCTGGTCTTGGTGATTTTCTGCACCATGGCAGAGTAGGTAATTTGAGAGCTGGTCGCAGAGGTCATAACGCCAGAAACGGACTGGCATAACTTAAGGAGAATGTCTTCTGTCGTGATGATTTTGTTTTTCTTCATTGATGAATCGCTCATAAAAGCACTTTAAATCAAGTCCATGATTTCTAAGTGTGGGAAAGAATTGCGAGAAGTTCCAATTTGACACTGCATTTCTGTTTTGATCACCCTTTTAAATGTTGTAAAGTGACCAAACTCAAATTATAACCCGAATGTATCGAACCCAATGCTGATAGGATCAGCGCAGTAGGGGCAGGAAGCAAATGTTACCAAGATTACACTCTCAACCAGATGTCGATCCCGTCGTCCTTGGTTTTCTTGATGAATTAAAACTCGCCGGTTTCAGCGGTGATATCGAAAGCCAATACTCAAGTCGCCTCGCTGTCGCCACCGACAACAGCGTCTATCAGCAACTACCGCAAGCCGTTATCCACCCGAAATCGACGCAAGATGTCGCGCTGATTGGTCAACTCGGCAGCAAAGCCGCCTATGAACGTGTCACCTTTTCACCGCGTGGTGGCGGTACCGGAACCAATGGTCAATCGCTGACGAAAGGCATCGTGGTCGATTTGTCGCGCTACATGAATAAGATTCTCGAAATCAACTCAGAAGAGGGGTGGGTGCGAGTGCAAACCGGCGTGATTAAAGATCAGCTCAATGATGCGGTGCGCCCATACGGCTACTTCTTCTCGCCAGATCTTTCCACCAGTAACCGCGCAACCTTGGGTGGCATGATCAATACCGATGCCTCGGGGCAGGGGTCACTCAAATACGGTAAAACCTCTGATCATGTCCTGTCATTGCAAGCGGTGTTTGCCGATGGGTCGATTCTTGAGTCGGACTTATCTCATGGGCTACCGAAAGAGGGCGAGTACGCGCATCAAGCGTTAACGGTGACAGAGCAAGTGTGCCGCGACAAACGCGCGCAGATTAACGCTAAGTTCCCGCCGCTTAACCGCTTCTTAACGGGTTACGATTTAAAAAATGCGTTTGATGAAGCAAACGATACCTTCGACATTACTCGTGTGCTGTGCGGCGCAGAAGGCTCGCTCGCTTTCATCACCGAAGCCAAGCTCAATCTCACGCCAATTCCTAAAGCGCGTACCCTAGTTAACGTAAAATACGACACGTTTGATTCTGCCTTGCGCAATGCGCCGTTTATGGTGGAAGCCAAAGCGCTCTCCGTTGAGACGGTGGACTCTAAAGTGCTCAACTTAGCCAAAGAAGACATTGTTTGGCACACCGTCAGCGATCTGTTAGCCGATGTCCCGGGCAAAGAGATGCAGGGCATCAACATGGTGGAGTTCGCCGGGCAAGATGAGCAGGAAGTCGCACAACAAGTGAGTGACTTAACCGCCCGTCTAGAAGAGATGCTCGCAGCGGGTGAAGCTGGGATCATTGGCTACCAAGTGTGTGATGATTTGGCGAGTATTGGCCGTATTTACAATATGCGTAAAAAAGCGGTGGGCTTGCTCGGCGCGGCGAAAGGACGCGCAAAGCCGGTCGCGTTTGCCGAAGATACGTGTGTGCCACCAGAAAACTTGGCCGATTTTATCTCAGAGTTTCGCCAACTGTTGGATGACAAACAGCTGAATTACGGCATGTTTGGCCACGTGGATGCGGGGGTATTGCATGTGCGTCCTGCGTTGGACTTGTGCGATCCGAAACAAGAAGCGCTGATGCACCAGATCTCCGATGAGGTGGTGAAGCTTGTGGCCAAATACGGCGGTCTTATGTGGGGCGAGCATGGCAAAGGCTTCCGCTCTGAATACGGTCCGGAGTTCTTCGGTCAAGAGCTCTTTACTGAGCTGCGCCGTGTTAAAGCCGCTTTTGACCCACACAACAAAATGAACCCTGGCAAAATTTGTACGCCGCTCGATAGCAAAGAGTCTTTGGTTAAAGTGACCGATACCAAACGCGGCTACTATGATCGCCAAATCGATGTACAAGTGCGAGATAGCTTTAAGCAAGCAATGGAGTGTAACGGCAACGGTCTCTGTTTTAACTATGACACCGCTTCGCCAATGTGCCCGTCGATGAAGGTCACAGCCGATCGCCGTCACTCGCCAAAAGGCCGTGCAGGGATAGTGCGAGAGTGGTTGCGCCAGTTAAGTGAGCAAAACATTGATGTGCTCGACCTGGAAAAGCAGACGCTAGAGCGCACGCCAAGCATCAAGACCATGATCGACCGTGTGCGCAATACGCTCAACAAGCGTCACGAATACGATTTCTCTCACGAGGTGTTTGAGGCGATGAGTGGCTGTTTGGCCTGTAAAGCGTGTGCGAGCCAGTGTCCGATTAAAGTCGATGTGCCGAGCTTCCGCTCGCGCTTTTTAAACATCTACTACTCACGTTATCAGCGTCCAGCGAAAGATTATCTGGTGGCGAACATTGAAACTATGCTGCCTTTGATGGCAAAAGCGCCTAAGTTGGTCAACGGCGTACTTAGCCAAAAGTGGGTACAAGAGATGACGGCAGCCACCGTCGGTTATGTCGATGCGCCTTTGCTCTCAACACCGACGCTGAAATCGCGCTTATCCGCGCTTAAGCCGTTTAATCTTCAAGAACTTGCAGCGCTCTCTGCGGAGGACAAGCAAAATCACGTCGTGATCGTGCAAGACCCATTCACTAGCTACTACGACGCGCAAGTTGTGGAAGATTTTGCCAAGTTGGTACAAAAGCTCGGTAAAACGCCGATTTTGCTGCCGTTTAAGCCCAACGGCAAAGCCCAGCATATCAAAGGCTTTTTGAAGCAGTTTGCCTCAAGCGCGAAAAACACCGCTGCCTTCTTAGAGCAAGTGGCCGATGTCGGCGTGCCTTTAGTCGGCGTCGATCCTGCGTTGGTTCTTTGTTACCGCGACGAATATAAAGAGGTACTTGGTGAGGCGCGCGGCGATTTTGAGGTGTTGACCGTGCATGAGTGGCTCTATCCGAAATTGTCAGAGTTTGAGGTCAACAACTCAACCCGTGATTCAGCCAATAATGACGAACCTTGGTATCTGTTTGCGCACTGCACCGAGAAAACTAAGATGCCAAACGCTGAGAAAGAGTGGGGCGCCATCTTTACTCATTTCGGCGCCAAGCTAAATACCGTGCCAGTGGGCTGCTGTGGTATGGCGGGGACGTTTGGTCACGAGGTCGATAAGCTCACCATGTCGAAAGACATTTATCAACTGAGCTGGAAGCCAAACTTAGACGCATTGCCTAAAGAGCGCTGTTTGATCACCGGCTACTCATGCCGCAGTCAGGTCAAACGCTTTGAATCGCAGGTGACTCAGCACCCGTTACAGGCGCTGTTACAAATCGTATAAACTGATCTCAAGCTAGGTCACGCTCTCAATAGCCCAGAACTCGCATCTGGGCTATTTTTATCATATCGGTGGGTAACAACACTGCCCAAAACACAAATCAGTGGAGAACCAAGATGCAAAAGCTCGAACTTAAGATCCCTCCCGTCGCGGTATTTATCGCGATGTTTGTTGTGATTGCTAAAGTTGCTCAGCTCTTCCCAACGTTGCGCTTTCCACTGCCGTTTGGCTTTACCGTGTTTGCGATCTGTTTTGTTTGCGCGGGTTACGTGGGGATCACAGGCATCATCGCCTTCAAACGCGCCAAAACTACCGTTCACCCACAAAAGCCCCACGAAGCATCACAAATGGTTGTGAAGGGCATTTACAGCATCACGCGCAACCCGATGTACTTAGGTTTATTCCTTCTGCTGTTCGGCTTTGCCTACTGGCAACAAAACTTGCTCTCCATCCTGCTATCATTCGGCTTTGTCCTCTACATCAATCGTTTCCAAATCGAACCCGAAGAGCGCGCCTTAGAGCAACGTTTTGGTCAAGCGTTTATTGATTACAAGCAGAGCGTGCGTCGGTGGATTTAGTGGTAAGGCGATTGTGGCGTTAATATCTGGTGGTATTAGAAGTGTTTGGTGGATGGCTCGGAAATGCCCCAAAGTGAGTTTGCGCAACAAATGGGCGGTCGTTCTTAGTAGAAAATTGTCCAACTTTTCCTAATGATAGGTGCTGGAATACCACTATATGAATCTCCAGTATCTTTTAAAAAGTGCTCTCGAGTGGAAAGTAATGTTATGGTTATTTAATTCAGATACATGCAGGATATCGACCACAGTGAAACCTTTGCTCTTTATACGGATATCTCTAAAGTGGGCACTGATTGTTATCGCCATGCTACTTGTTGGCTGGATTGCACATTGGTTCGTCACTGAAAACCCCTTAGAATATACGCTCCAAGACGTTCGTGAATTCTCCAAACAACTGTTTCTTTATTCATTCACCGCAGTCGTAGCAATCTTGGGCTATTGGTGGAATCAGCGTGAGCAAAATAAACGCCATGATGATCAGTTATATGAGGCTCGATGGAATAAAACACTTGATCAACAGTTAGAAGCGCTCCGTGAACAATCAAAGATGAGGATTAAGTTTAAGAAAACCTTTCGAGATATCCCATTAGAAGATACATATCTATATGTACAGCGCATGCTTGATGAGCTTGAAGAGCAGACTGATCACGCAATGTTCTACTTGAGCAATGATGATTACTATATTGTGGATATCTTACTTGAAATGACAAGCACGATTATGTGTCTCAATGAGCGACTTCCTCAATACCTTCCAATTCCTGAGAGTGAACAAGGGAATATCGAGTTGAACACAGCAGTTGTTCTCATGCTTCATTCATATTCAGTAAGACTATGGAATCAGAGCTGTCTGCTAGACTGGGAAATTGGGCGATTGATAAATGGGAAAATGATAGAACGTTATGACCTCAATTATGGCGATGAGGATCAATTTGAAGGTCATTGCAGCATTGAGGAATATGAAAAATATAGAGCAGAAGAATACGCAAGGACAAGAGCAGATCTTAACCTTCCTCCACAAGACTCTAATACATTTGTATGATTAGGTTGGACAAGCGTCCAAGCTAAGTGTATGTCCACTTTTATCACAAATCGACCACCGTTAGAAATGGTGGCCATTGAAGATTTTGGATACCAACATTTATCTGAAGGGAAAATATATTCCGTTGTGGTTAAATTGGAAATGTCCAAAAGCATTTTAGATTAAATCCATATAAAAAATAACTATCGTCACACATACAAAAACTACGCCCCACTATTGTGGGGCGTAGTTTTATCAATCGCTATGTAATGAGCCTAACTAATCACGCAGCAACACTAAACTGTGCAAGAAACGCGTCCTTACGTTCGTTGAAGCGATTCACCAAATCATCAATGTCGGCTTGGTTGTATGGCTTCAGACCACTGGCCACCATGCGCTTGACACCTTTGCCGACAATTTCGCCATCTTCTTTAAAATCAAAGTTGAGTGTCACAACGCCGCGTTTACCTTCAACATCAAAGGTGGCGCCGGCAAAGCTGACTTCTGGGTGGGTCAGGTCTAGGCGGGTAAATTCTACTTCCATGCTTTCGTAAATCACCAAAGGACGCTGGCAGTTGATCATCATCTGCTGCTCTTCCATCAGAGGCACCATGATGTGAGGGAAGTTCATGCCAGAGAACTGTACGTAGTTTGTCACAACGTGCTCAATGAACGCGGGATCGTGGCTCACTGCGCCTTCACGGTTCATGTGCAGGTACTCTTTACCGTTGGAATCAACCACCGCGGCTTCTTTGCTGCATTTGTTCTCAATGTGCAGGGCAATGCCATCGTTCACCATACCTGAGAAGTCAAAACGCATCTTCTGGCTGACGCCCTCTTTTTGTAGCAGCACAGCAAACAATAGATCACCGGGTACACAGAAGCGCTTGTTGTCTTCATCGTGAATAGGGTTGTAGTCACCGGCCACTTTTTTGGCGAAATGACTGGCCTGAAGGCGAGTGAATTGGAATTGCTTGTCGTTGCTAGAAAAATAAGGAGTTAAAAACATAATGTACGCTACTTAGCCAAAACTGCCGTGATTATATATGACGATTTGATTTCAATGGTCGATCCAGTTGAATTTTCACCAAACCATGACTCGTTTTGAGATGGGCCTAGAACGCAGGTGGCGTTCTAGGCATTATGTTTGAGTGTAGAGGGTTAGAGACTCGGCAGGATCTCTTGTGGCATCAGATGGTTATGAACGGCCATTTTGAGCAGGCTATTGGCTTTTTCAATATCAGGGGCGAAGTAGCGATCTTTGTCGTAGAAGCTGACTTTCTCACGCAAGATTTGCTTGGCCTCTTCAATACGTGGGGAAGAGGAGAGCGGGGCACGAAAATCGATCCCTTGCGCGGCAGATAGATACTCAACGGCCAAGATACCGCGGGTATTTTCGGCCATGTCTCTGAGGCGGCGGCCGGCGAATGTCGCCATCGACACGTGATCTTCCTGGTTTGCTGAGGTTGGCAAGCTGTCCACTGAGGCTGGGTGAGCCAAGGTTTTGTTTTCGCTTGCCAGTGCCGCAGAGGTGACTTGAGCAATCATAAAGCCCGAGTTCACGCCGCCGTTGTCGACCAAAAATGGCGGTAGTTTGCTGAGCGCGCTGTCAATAAGTAGCGCCATACGACGCTCTGAAAGGCTACCAATTTCGGCAATGGCGAGCGCCAAGTTATCTGCGGCCATCGCCACCGGCTCGGCGTGAAAGTTACCGCCTGAGATGATGTCGCCGTCGTCGGCAAACACTAAGGGATTGTCTGAGACGGAGTTGGCCTCTACCTGCAACACATCGGCCGCATTACGAATCTGCTGCAAACACGCGCCCATGACCTGAGGCTGGCAGCGCAGGGAGTATGGGTCTTGCACCTTTTCGCAGCCATTGTGCGATTCACCGATTTCACTGCTGTTATCAAGCAGGTGACGATACGCAGCAGCAGCGTCCATCTGCCCGCGATGACCACGCACGCGATGAATGCGCGGATCAAACGGGCGACGACTGCCAAGCGCTGCTTCCACTGACATCGCGCCGCACACGGTTGCTGAAGCAAACAGATCTTCAGCTGCAAATAGACCTTCCAATGCGAAGGCGGTGGAGGCTTGCGTCCCGTTGAGCAGAGCAAGGCCCTCTTTTGGCGCTAAGGTGATCGGTTTTAGACCCGCAATCGTCAGGGCTTCAAGACCTGAAATGATCTTGCCGTTGTGACGCGCTTGTCCTTCACCAAGCAACACGGTGCTCATGTGAGCCAGCGGCGCTAAATCACCCGAGGCGCCAACGGAGCCTTTTTGCGGCACACAAGGGTAGACTTGCGCGTTGACCAGCTCGATAAGCGCTTGGATGACACTTAGGCGGATCCCTGAGTAGCCACGGGCTAAGCTATTGATTTTGAGCACCATCATCAAACGTACGGTTTCATCTGCCATCAGCTCGCCAATGCCGGCAGCGTGTGACAGTACAATACTCTTTTGCAAGGTTTCTAGATCTTCAGGCGCAATACGCGTGTTGGCCAGTAAGCCAAAACCGGTGTTGATGCCATAGACGGTGCGATTTTCCGCGATCACCTGTTCCACCACCTGCGTACTCTCTTCAATGGCAGGGATGGCGCTGTCGTCCAGTGAAAGGTTAACTGGGCTGCGACTGATGTGGCGCAATTGATGTAAGCTGAGCTGTCCCGGCTTTAACAGTAAGTTGAGCATGTTCATATTCCTTCTCTTGCGCGGGTTATTTTAGCTTTTTCAGTTCTTCATTGAGCATAGGAAGATCTAATCCTTGCTCTGCGGCGCATTTTTTCGCGATATCGTAGCCTGCATCCGCATGGCGCATTACCCCTGTTGCAGGGTCATTGTGCAGGACACGTGCAATTCGCTCACTGGCATCTTGGCTGCCATCACAGCAAATGACCATACCCGAGTGTTGTGAAAAGCCCATACCGACACCGCCGCCATGATGCAGCGACACCCATGTCGCGCCGCCTGCGGTATTGAGCAGTGCATTCAATAGGGGCCAATCTGAGACGGCGTCAGAACCATCCATCATGCCTTCTGTTTCACGGTTCGGGCTGGCCACCGATCCAGAATCAAGGTGATCGCGGCCAATCACAATCGGTGCTTTGAGTTCGCCATTTTTGACCATTTCATTGAATGCTTGGCCAAGACGCTCGCGATCTTTAAGGCCCACCCAACAAATTCGTGCCGGTAAACCTTGGAATTGAATGCGCTCGCGCGCCATATCGAGCCAATGGTGCAGATGTGGGTTATCGGGGATCAGCTCTTTCACTTTTTGGTCGGTTTTGTAGATATCTTCCGGATCGCCGGAGAGCGCCGCCCAGCGAAATGGCCCAATCCCTTCGCAGAACAGTGGGCGAATATAGGCAGGGACAAAACCAGGGAAATCAAACGCATTTTCGACACCCTCTTCAAGGGCCATTTGGCGGATGTTGTTGCCGTAATCTAGGGTAGCGGCGCCGCGCGATTGCAAATCGAGCATCGCTTGTACTTGGCGCGCCATGGATTGCTTGGCCGCTTTCACCACGGCGGCTTCATCTCGTGAGCGCATTGTCGCGGCGTGTGCCATCGTCCACCCAGAAGGCAAGTAGCCATTAAGAGGATCGTGCGCCGAGGTTTGATCGGTGACGACATCCGGTGTAATACCGCGCTCAACCAACTGAGGGAAAATATCAGCGGCGTTGCCCAGTAAGCCAACAGAAATCGGCGTGGTAGCGTCTGCGATCATTGCTAACGCTTCATCGAGCGAGGTCGCTTTTTTATCAACATAGCCCGTACGCAGACGGTAGTCGATTCGAGATTCATCACATTCGACGGCGATCATCGAAAAGCCCGCCATCGTCGCGGCTAACGGCTGCGCGCCGCCCATGCCGCCCAAGCCACCGGTAAGCACCCAACGGCCACTGGCATCACCAGAGAAGTGTTGTTTGGCTACCGCGACAAAGGTTTCATAGGTGCCTTGGACGATCCCTTGCGAACCGATGTAAATCCAACTGCCCGCCGTCATTTGACCGTACATCATCAGCCCTTGCTTATCTAGCTCATTAAAGTGCTCCCAGTTGGCCCAATGGGGAACGAGATTTGAGTTGGCGATCAGTACGCGTGGCGCATTTTTATGAGTAGGGAAAACACCAACAGGCTTGCCCGATTGCACCACTAGGGTTTGGTCTTCTTCAAGGCGCTCCAGTACCTCGACGATTTTGTCATAGCACGCCCAATCGCGCGCCGCGCGGCCAATACCTCCATACACGACGAGCGCGTGTGGGTGCTCGGCCACATCGGGGTCCAAATTATTCATCAACATACGCAGTGGCGCTTCGGTGAGCCAAGACTTCGCGCGCAAGGTTGTGCCATGTGGCGCGCGAATGGTACGCGCCGTATCAAGGCGCGGGTTGTGATGCTTGGTCGGTTGACTCATTGGGGGAACTCCTTGTTCGGTTGTTTAGTCTGGCTTGGTGTGTTCACCATGGCCTTAGCTATGTCCCAGCATAAGCGGGCTGCGAATCGCGCCGTTTGCTGGTCGATGTCAAATCTAGGGTTGTATTCGGCAATGTCGGCTAGACGCAGCTTTTCAGGCTGAGCAAGACAGAGCTGTAAAAGTGGCGATAGGGTATCAAGGCTCACGCCCCGAGCGGCCGGCGCGCTCACGCCCGGTACCGTGGCAGCAGGAAAGACATCCAGATCGATAGTGAGATAGAGGTGATCGCACTGCTCGATAAATTGGCGCAACAGCTCGAGTGGGGTTTTGAGTGAGTAAGGCGCGAGCTCGGTGTCTTCGATGTACAAGACGCCCAGTTCATCCGCGCGTTGAAACAGCGAGGCGGTATTGCTCGCCCGGCTTACACCAATGCACGCGTACTGAAAGGGCCACTGATGCGCTTGGCAGTAACGAGCAATTTGATGAAACGGCGTGCCTGAGCTCGGCTGCGTGTCTTGGGTATCAAAGGTGCGCAAATCAAAATGGGCGTCAAAATTGATGATGCCTATCTTTGGTGCGATCTGCTGCTGTTGAGCTCCGCCTTGAGTCGTTGTTGCAGGCGACGTTTTATCTGAGTGGCGCTGAAGAAAGCTCGCCAACCCCTGAAAAGAGGCCCACGCCACTTCATGCCCGCCACCTAAGGTGATCACTTTGCCGTGCTTAAGTGCGAGTGCAATGTGCTGCGCGCACTCATGCTGCGCCGCCTCAAGCTGACCTTGGGCGCAGGTGACATTCCCTAAGTCCAGCCAAGGGGTCGATTCATGCCACGCGAGGTTTGCCAATGCTTGGCGAATCGCATCTGGCCCATTGGCGGCGCCGACTCGTCCTTTGTTACGCGCCACGCCTTCATCACAGGCAAAACCCAATAGAGAAATGGCATCTTGAGTGTGCTCGCTGAGCGCGTCACTAGTGGTAGAGGTGACCACATGATGCACGCGCTGACCCAGTGCGCCATCTTCTTTGTCATCGCGCCCTTGCCAGTGAAAAGATGATTGAGGTTGATTAGGCATGAGTGAGCTCTCCCAATACAACACGTGCGGTTAAACGCGGCATGCCTTGTTGGTAACTAAGATCTGCTGGGTGGGCGATGTCCCAAATCGCAAGATCAGCGTCAAAGCCCGGTGCGATCTGCCCGCGTGTCTGTCCATAGCCTAGCGCTTTCGCGGCGTGGCAGGTGACACCGCGCAGCGCTTCTTGCGGCGTTAAGCCAAAAAAGGTGCACGCCATGTTCATCATCATGGTCAAGTCGGCAAACGGCGAGGTGCCCGGGTTGAAGTCTGTCGCGAGCGCCATAGGAACGCCGGCTTGGCGCAAGGAGTCTATCGGTGGGCATTGCGTCTCTTTTAAAAAGTAAAACGCGCCGGGCAGCAAGGTGGCAACAGTGCCTGATTGAGCAAGCGCATTCACGCCAGTCTCATCTAGGTACTCAATATGATCCGCTGATAGCCCAGAGTAATTGGCCGTTAACGCGCTGCCGCCAAGGTTCGACAGTTGCTCAGTATGCCCTTTAATCGCGAGCCCATGCGCGGTCGCACATTGGAAGACACGCTCGGTTTGCGCCAGTGAAAAGCCGATGGATTCACAGAAGACATCCACACTAGTGGCAAGCTGCTCGTCAGCCACGGCAGGAATGATCGCTTGGCAAATATAGTCAACGTAATCGTCGGCGCGCCCTTGGTATTCTGGTGGCACTGCATGGGCGGCAAGCAAGGTGGGGTTCACGCGCACTTTACGGTGCTGCTCAAGTGCTTTGGCGGCGCGCAACATTTTCAGCTCATCGGCGAGCGTTAGGCCATAACCGGATTTGATTTCCACTGAGGTGACACCAGTGCGTAGTAGTCCATCCAAACGAGGCAGCGCGAGTTCAGTGAGCGTCTGTTCGCTCGCCTCTCGAGTGGCTTTCACGGTTGCGAGAATGCCGCCGCCTTGCTCCGCGATGGTTTGATAACTGGCGCCGCACAACCGCATTTCAAATTCGCGCGCTCGGCTACCGGCATGAATCAGATGGGTATGGCAATCAATCAACCCCGGCGTCACCAGTTGGCCTTGGCAATCATAGCGTTCGGGCTGCGGTTGGATGTCGCCGATAAAGGCGATTTTACCTTGCACAATACCGATACTGGTCGGCGCGCTGACTTGATAGCCGCTCTCGCCCTCACACATGGTGACGAGCCGAGCATTGCAAAGCACCAAGTCGTAGTGGGGTAGCTCAGAGGAGAACATTCGATAGACTCTTAGATTTAAATGTATATACAAATAATGAGTCTTGAGTAGTCAAATGATCAAGTGTGATGTTATGAAAATGTGATCACCAGACCAATTTCAAACGGTCAGAAGGTCACTTTGGAACTGAGTTTGTAACGCGTACCGGGATGATAAAGTAGCGCGGTACTGACCAGTTTATCTTGGCTCCAGGTACGGCGATTGAGCAGCAAACAGGGCTCGTTTGCCGCCAATTTTAATGCGCTGCGGACTTTATCATCTGCCACGATTGCTTCCACTGTGTGTTCAATCGCGCTGAGCGGGCAGTGCTGAGAAAGGTATTGGTTGGGCGTTAGGGTGGTGAAGTCTTGCGAGAGATAGTCGGGCGCGTATGCTTCGTTGACCCAGCGCAGTTCGTATTGAATGGGGGAGTTGTCTTCAAAGTGAATGATTTCACTGTAAAACACCTTGGTATCGAGCATCACCCCCAGCTTGGTCGCAATCACGCCATCGGCCAATAACTCAACCTGCTTAATCACTTTACTGGAGTAGGCTTTGCCTCGCTGCGCGACCTCTTCTGCGATATTGCGAATATCAAGCAGCGGTGACTCCGCTTTCTCATCTGGCGCGCAAACAAACGTGCCCAATCGGGGGCGGCGCTGAAGTTTGCCCTCAGCAACCAGATCGCGAATCGCTTTGTTGACCGTCATACGGCTGACATTGAACTGCTTGGTTAACTCAAGCTCGGTGGTGATTTGGTGACCGACTGGCCAATGACCCGAGCTGATCTGTTGTTCGATGTAGTGTTTGATTTGCAGGTATAACGGTGATTGACTCATAAGCTCACTGATTTCAGAGGAACGCGCTATCGATTATTGACTATACAAAAGGGTAACCGATTGGCTGAATGCGTCAAGCAGGAGTGAGCAAGTTGTGAGGCAAACAGGGTCTTGACCCTTGTTTGCCCATTAATGAGGAGAGCTGAACCTAATTAATTAGGCAGCGCTAAGATGCGTGGTGAGGTAGGGGTGCCAAGCGTCTTGATACAGCGCTTTAGAGAGCTTGCGCATTTTATCGACCTTGGCCATTTCAATGTCATTAAGCGGGCGCGATTCTGCGGCGGCTTGACGCTCAATCAGCTGAATCTGCTCATAGATATCGTGCTCTGCGCCATTTTTGACATCTGCAATGGCTTTGAGGTGCAGTTGCACCTCGGCAACCAACTGAGTTTTGGGCAGTTGAACTAGAATATTCAAGTCACGATAGCCTGATGCTTGCGGGCTCTTAAAACGGTTCTTTACTTTGACTACCGTAGTTTCGCGCGCTAACGCTTCATAGGCGGACATCAAGCCATCAATATCGTGCGCTACTATTGTAGCTCTGGCAAGGTCGGTGATGCGCTCTACTTGGCCGTCGAGCTCATGGGCAATTTTCTCTTGTGCTCGCTGGCTTGATTTTACGCCAGCAAAGTAAGCGTCGGTGGAGGTCAACAGTGCGGTACTTTTACATAAGGTTTCGAGCTCCGCTTGCGCTTGGTGCGCTTTGCTGTAGAGCACGTCAAAATCTGAATAGGGTTGAGTGGGGGAGGCGTCGGTCGATTTGATGCCGTACAAACCGCTCAAGTTGTGTTTAAACGCTTTAGGGCTGACTTGGTTTTGCTTAGTACTGGGTCCTTCATCTCGGTCAGGGGCCATAGGGATGGCGGCAAACGCCGGGGCGCGGCTGAGCATTAACAGCATCAGTGCAGTGGTACGCAAGAATACGCTCATTCACTCTCCTTAGAATCGTAGTCGCTTAGAAAATGGAGGAAAAAGGAACCGCTAAGTGCTACGTGTCTGATTAAGATCTTGGGATGGAAATGGCCTTTCCAAGGTCCGCTATTCGATAAACGTTTGAATTATGATGTTGGTCTCAATTTCATTAACTTACCTTGGTTGGATTGCGCGTTTTTGCTTAAGTTCATCCGCAAGTTGTAACCAATTATGATCAGATTCCATCGCCGAATGCCTTATCCCACCTACCACGAAGGCTGACTTTCCGTTAGGCTATGGCACGTCAGTCATCGAAAGAGAAAGAGAATGAAAGATCCTGAGTTTTGGCATGCCAAATGGGCATCCAATGAGATTGGTTTCCACTTGGAAGACGTGAATCCATTGCTGATTCAATACTGGCCAGCGACCAACCCCAGCGCAGATGAAAACGTATTTGTGCCGTTGTGTGGTAAATCAGAAGATTTGGTATGGCTTGCGACCAAGCACAGTGATGTGCAAGGGGTGGAGCTGAGTAACATAGCGGTGCGCGCCTTTTTCGCCGAGCATTTTTATACGCCGTTGGTGATCCCTCTCAATGGTCAGCATGAGCTGTTTCAGTTCGATGAACTCTCTATTTACACCGGAGACGTCTTTACCGCGCCCGTCAAACCGGTCGATTTGGTCTATGACCGCGCAGCGTTAGTGGCGCTGCCTGAAGAGATGCGTATCGACTATGTGGCAAGAATTCAGTCGTTACTCAAACCCGGTGGGCGGATTTTACTCGTCACCTTAGATTATCCTCAATCAGAGATGGCGGGGCCCCCATTTAGTGTTGCTGAGCGGGAAGTTCGAGCCCTGTATGAGGGGTATCAAGTGACTAAGCTCTATCGAGATGATGCCGACGAGCGCCATCCCAAAATTGCTAAGCGCGGTTTGTCACGCTTTGCCGAAGAGGTCTATTTGATTCAGGCGCCATCATGAGGCGAAGATCGGAACTCTGACAATCGGCGAAAATAAAAAACTCTGGCCATTATGGACCAGAGTTTTTTATTACTTAAATAGAGGGAGGCGTGAACCTATCAGTAAATCACCTTGATCTTACCGGCCGCTTCGACGGCGCTCTCGATGGCTTGCTCAATGGTGTCACGGCGTGTAATCGCAACGCCAAGACGGCGGCGACCGTTGATATCAGGTTTACCGAATAAACGCAGCTGGGTTTGAGGCGCACTGAGTGCCTGTTGCATGCCTTCAAAACGGATGTCTTGTGAGGTGCCTTGACCTAACACGACGGCAGATAA